>DGIP01000077.1:435-14871 GCA_002386405.1 Stenotrophomonas maltophilia | reverse complement strand
GCTCGGTCAGGACCTCGACCAGGCTGTCCGCATCGCGGGCGCCGTCGTAGCGCACCCCATTGATGAAAAGGCACGGGGTGCCGTTGACGCCGCTGCGCACGCCGCCCATGAAGTCGCGTTCGATGCGGTCATCGAAGGCGCCGTTGTCGGCGGCCTGCAGCAGCGCGGGGTCTACTCCGAGCTGCTTGGCATAGGCCTGCAGGTCGCGCGGGCTCAAGGCATCCTGGCGCTGGTAGAGCAGGTCATGCGCTTCCCAGAACAGCCCCGCGTCGGCGGCCGCTTCTGCGAAACGCGCAGCCGGCAGCGCGTTCGGGTGGATTTCGGAAATCGGGAAGTTGCGGAACACGAACCGCATGCGGTCGCCCAATGCCTGCTGCACGGCCTTGAGCATGGGATACGCCTCGCCGCAGTACGGGCATTGGTAATCGCCGTACTCGACCAGGGTGATGGCCGCATCGGCCGGGCCCTGGCTGTGGTCCTGCGCGCTGACCGGAATCGACAGACCTTTCATGACGCTGCTCCTGCGGTGGAGGGAAGTTGCGCCAGCGCTTCCAGGATGCCGTCGGCGCCAGGATTGATGCCCAGGGGTGAGATGTAGCTCCAGCGCACGATGCCCTCGGCATCGATCACGAACAGCGCGCGCTCGCAGACGCCGTCCTGTTCGCGGTACACGCCGTAGCGGCGGGCTACCTCGCCTTTTGGCTCGAAATCGGCCAGCAAGGGGAAGTGCAGGTGGCGTTGCTCGGCGAACGCGGCATGGCACCACACCCCATCCACGGAGATGCCCACCAGCTGCGCGCCGCTGCGGTGGAATTCGGGCAGCAGCTGGTTGTACAGCGCCAGCTGGTCGCCGCAGACCGGGCTCCAGTCGGCGGGGTAGAACGCCAGGATCACCGGGTGGCCGCGCAGCTCGTCCAGGCTGACGCGCTGGTCCGGGGTGGCGGGCAACTGGAACGCAGGCGCGGGCGCGCCGAGGGGCAACGAAATGCGGGGTGCAGCGGACATGACAGTCTCCTGCAGGAACGAAACAGCGCGTGGATCAGCGGATGGGGCGGGTGCTTTCGAACAGGAACCAGCTGCGGCGCTCGGCCTCGTCGATCCAGTTCTCGATCAGGCTGGTGGTGGCCACGTCGTTGTGGGTGGTGCACACCACGTGGGTAGCCCGCAGGAAGCGGGTAAGCTGGCGGTTGTCGTCGGCCAGCTCGGCCAGCATGTCCTCGGGGGTCACGTAGTCCGCGTCGTTGTCGAGCAGGCGCTGGATGCGGTGGATCTGCCCGATCGAGCGCAGGGTGGTGCCGCCGACCTTGCGCGCGCGTTCGGCAATGGCATCGGTGGTGGCGAAGATCTGCTCGCCCTGTTCATCCAGCATCAGGTGGTAGTCGCGGAAGTGCGGCCCGGACAGGTGCCAGTGGAAGTTCTTGGTCTTCAGGTACAGCGCGAACACATCGGCCAGCAGCACGGTGAGGGCACCGGCGATGTCCTTGCCGGCCTGCAGGCTGAGGTCGGACGGCGTGCGCAGCGGGGCGGTCTGGCGGGACGGGGCGACAACATCGTTCATGGCGGCTCTCCGGTAGCGGGGGAAGGCGGCCCGGGCCGCAGGTGCTGCGGGGGAGCCGATGGATCCAGACTAGGCAGCGGGGGCCGACGGGAACATTGCGCCATCGTTTCCCCGGCTCATACCTTGGTTTGGGCCACCTGCCGGCGCATCCCTCTTTGGGGGGATCTGCCGCCCCCGGGTGCGGGGGATACTGGGCCCACCCCGGCGCAGGTGACTGCGCCCTGCCAGGAGGCCATTCCGTCGTGCCCAGCTCGACTCCCACGCGCCCGCGCACCGCCGCCGCCGCGTCCACGTTGCGCGGCCGCACCGTGTTCCGCGCTGCTGCCGCGCTGCTCACGCTGGGCATCTTTCTGGTGGATGTGCTCACCACGCTGGAGGGTGCCGTGGCGGTGCTGTACGTGGTGGCGGTGCTGCTGGTGGCGCGCACCGGGCGCCGGGCCGACATCGTCATCACTGCGGTGGCCGGCATCGCGTTGACCCTCATTGCGTACCTGGATTCGCACGGGGTCAACCATGTGGGCGCGCAGACCTTCCGCGCGCTGGTGAGCCTGGCGGCGATCATCATCACCGCGCTGCTGGCACTGCAGTACCAGGGCGCGATGCAGCGCCTGCGCGGGCAGGCGACGCTGCTGGATCTGTCGCACGACATGATCTTCGTACGTGACTGGGGCGGGGTGATCACGTTCTGGAACCGCACGGCCGCGCAGGTGTACGGCTGGTCGGCCGAGGACGCCATTGGCCGCGTGGCCGATGTGCTGCTGTCCACCCGCTACCCGCAGGCGCGCGAAGCGGTGGAGGCGACCCTGCTGCAACTGGGCAGCTGGGAAGGCACGCTGGAGCAGCGCACCCGCGACGGCGCCTGGCGCGTGCTGGAAAGCCGCTGGGTGGTCCAGCGCGATGGCCTGGGGCGCGCAACCGGCGTGATGGAAACCCACACCGACGTCACCGAGCGCCGCCAGGCCGAGGATGCCGCGCTGCGCGCGCAGGCCGAACTGGCGCACGCCACGCGCGTGGCCACCCTGGGTGAGCTGACCGCTTCACTCGCGCACGAGGTCAACCAGCCGCTGATGGCGGTGGTGACCAACGGCGAAGCCGGCCTGCGCTGGCTGCACCGTGACCCGCCGGACCTGCACGAGGTGGAGGCGGCCATCACCCGCACGGTGGGTGAAGCGCGCCGCGCCAGTGAGATCGTCAAACGCGTGCGCGCGTTCCTGGCCAAACGCAGCACGCCGCGCGAAGTGCTCGACGCCGGCGTGCTGATCGAAGACGCGGTGCGGCTGGTCCAGCACGAGCTCAACCGTGAGGCGGTGCAGCTGCGGGTGGCCGTAGCCGCCGACCTGCCTGCCGTGCACGGTGATGCCGTGCAGCTGCAGCAGGTGCTGGTGAACCTGCTGATCAACGCCAGCCAGGCCATGGCGGGGCAGGCCAACGCGCGGCAGCTGGTGGTGGATGCGCAGCCCGGCGCGGCCGGCGAAGTGGCCATCAGCATTGCCGACAGCGGCCCCGGCATCGACAGCGCGCACCTGGACACCCTGTTCCAACCGTTCTTCACCACCAAGCCGGAGGGCATGGGCATGGGCCTGGCGATCTGCCGGTCCACTGCCGAAGCGCATGGCGGGCGGTTGTCGGTGGAGAGCGCGCCCGGCCATGGCGCCACCTTCCGGCTGGTGCTGGCCACCCATCCCACAGGAGTACGCGCCTGATGAGCCTACCCGCATCGCCACTGGTCGTGGTGGTCGACGACGATGCCGCCGTGCGCGACGCGCTGGACAGCCTGCTGCGTTCGGTCGGGCTGCAGACCCGGGTGCTGGGCGCGCCGTCGGAGCTGCTGCAGGCCGTGCTGCCGGACGTGCCCGGCTGCATCGTGCTGGACGTGCGCCTGCCCGGCATCAGCGGGCTGGACCTGCAGGGGCAGCTGGCCGCGCAGGGCATCCACCTGCCCATCGTGTTCATGACCGGGCACGGCGACATTCCGATGACCGTGCGCGCGATGAAGGCCGGCGCGGTGGATTTCCTGGCCAAGCCGTTCCGCGACCAGGACATGCTGGATGCGGTCAGCGCCGCCATTGAGCGCGACACCCGCCGCCGCCATGACATGGCCGCGCGCGGCTCGCTGGAAGCGCGCTATGCCACCCTGACCCCGCGCGAACGCGAGGTGATGGCGCACGTGGTGGCCGGGCTGATGAACAAACAGGTGGCCGGCGCGCTGCACCTGAGCGAGATCACCGTGAAGATCCACCGCGGCAACGTGATGCGCAAGATGGGCGTGCGTTCGCTGGCCGACCTGGTACGGCATGCCGAAGCCTTGGGCGTGGGCACCGGCACCGCCTGAACCGGCCGGGCACAAACCTGTGTATGGTTCCGGCGCGCGGCCGGATCGGGCATAAAGGCCCCATGAAGCCGAGTTGCCGCATTGCGATCGTCGATGACGATGACGGGGTCCGCCAGTCGTTGTCGAGCCTGGTGCGCTCGCTGGGCCACGAAGCGCGCACCTATGCCTCGGCAGCGGCGTTCCTGGCCGACGACGGTGACGCCCCGGACTGCCTGTTGACCGACATGCAGATGCCGCAGATGAGCGGCGACCAGCTGCAGGCCGAGCTGCTGGCGCGCGGGTGCGCGTTTCCAGTGATCTTCATGACCGCGTTTCCCACCGATGCGCTGCGCGCGCGGGTGATGGCGCGGGGCGGGCGCGCGTTCCTGGTCAAGCCGGTGGACGGCGAGGTGATGCTGCGCTGTATCGCGGAGGCGATCACCTCATGACTACTGCATCACGCGCTCACCGCTACGGTGCAGGCATGCCCAACGGGGCAGGCCACCACGAGCACGCACATGAACACCGAAAAGCAGCCCGGCAAGCAGCAGGGCGTTGACGAGGCCCAGCAGGACCGGAAACAGGACGAGGTCGCTAGACAGCGCCCGGGCCAGACCGACCAGAAGATCCACGATGCGGAAACACGCCGTCCGGAGCGGAAGGACAACACGCCCGGCTGATCGCAGGCGGGTGCTAGCATGCTCGCTCGACCCCCGGTGACCCTCGATGGACATCCAGCTGCGCAACAACGTCCAGACGGTAGGCGATGGGCCCATCACGCTGGTGCTGGCCAATGGTTTTGGCTGCGACCAGAACATGTGGCGCCTGCTGGTTCCCGCCCTGGTTGGCCGGTATCGGATCGTCTGTTTCGACTATGCAGGTTCGGGGGCGTCCGCGCCGGATGCGTATGACCCGGTGGCGTACGCCACCCTGGACGGCTATGCAGAGGATCTCATTGCCGTAGCACGTCAGTCCGGCAACGGGCCGCGCGTACTGGTAGGGCATTCGGTAAGCGCGATGATCGGTGTACTGGCCCAGCAACGAGCGCCTGGGCTGTTCGATGCGCACATCATGATCGGTCCCTCACCGTCGTACATCAACGACGGCGATTACTTCGGGGGCTTCGAGCGCAGCGATATCGACGAGCTTCTGGCCGCGCTCGAATCCAACTACCTGGGATGGGCCATTGGCATGGCGCCAGCCATCATGGGCGCGCCGGACCGTCCGGCGCTTTCCGATGAGTTGAGCAACAGCTTCTGCCGCACCGATCCGCAGATCGCCGCGCGCTTTGCCCGCGCCACGTTCCTGGGCAACAACCGCGCTGACCTGGCCTCGCTGACGGTACCGGTGCTGGTCCTGCAGAGTACCCAGGACATCATTGCGCCGCTGGCGGTGGGGGAGCATGTCAGTCGGGCGGTACGCAACGGCACGCTTCGCCTGGTCGACAACATCGGCCATTGCCCCCACCTGAGCGCGCCGCAGGCCTGCGCCGCTGACATCGATGCGTTCCTGTCCACCCTGGCGCTTGATCGTGGCCGGACCGCCGCGTGACTGCCCCTTCCGATGCCTGGTTTGAACAGGCCGCCTGCGGTCT
Organism: Stenotrophomonas maltophilia; assembly: GCA_002386405.1. Lineage (GTDB taxonomy): Bacteria > Pseudomonadota > Gammaproteobacteria > Xanthomonadales > Xanthomonadaceae > Stenotrophomonas > Stenotrophomonas maltophilia_AD. The sequence goes on along the minus strand of DGIP01000077.1, from coordinate 9,408 downwards.
GCTGCTGACCGACGAACACGGCGCCATCCTGCAGGCCAACACACTGTTCTGTCGCGCATTGGGGCGCGAGACACTGCCTGACGAGGGCGCCGCCACCTTCCAGGACCTGCTGGGCATCGGCGGGCGAATCTTCCACCAGACCCACTGGCAACCGCTCATGCAACTGCAGGGCACGGTCTCGGAGATCAAGTTCGACCTGCTGCACCGCGATGGGCACCGCGTGGCGATGGTGGTCAACGCGCGCGTGGTGGTACTGGCCGACGGCAGAAGGGGACACTCGATTGCCGCGTTCGTGGCCGCCGACCGCGACCGCTACGAGCAGGCCTTGCTCAAGGCCCGCAGCGAAGCCGAGCAGCTGCTGCGCGAGCGCACAGCCCTGCAGCAGGAGGCCAGCGAGCGGGGGCTGTTCGCCGAGCAGCTGATCGGCATCGTCAGCCATGATCTGCGCAATCCGCTGACCGCGATCCGCATCGGGACCGAAATGCTGGTGACCGACCAGGACGACCCGGGCCAGCTGCGGCTGTCCGGGCGCATCAACCAGGCCGTGGACCGCGCGCTTTCACTGGTTGAGGACATGCTTGACTTCACTCTGACCAAAACCGGGCGGTCGCTGGATATCGACCGCGTCCCCATCGACCTGCACCAGGTCATCGACGTGGGAATCGACGAGTTGCGGTTGAGCTTTCCAGCCATTGAACTTGTCCATCATCCGGCCGGAGACGGCGCCGTGGAAGCCGACGGCAACCGGCTGCTCCGGGTGCTCGGCAACCTGGTGGCCAATGCGGCGCGCTACGGCGACGCGGCGCAGCCGATCACCGTGTACACGAGCGTGATAGGCGACACGACGTCGCTGGAGGTCCACAACGCCGGCAGGCCCATTGACCCGGCGCTGCTGCCGCAGCTTTTCCAGGCCATGAGCCGGGGGGCGAGCGTGCACGGCGGGGGAGTGGGCCTGGGACTCTACATTGTCAGCCAGATCGCGCTGGCCCACGGCGGACATCCCACCGTCAGTTCCAGCGAGGCGCAGGGAACGCGCATGGGTATTGCGTTTCCTGTCCGTCCTGCGCCCGCAGCGGTCTGATCCAGTGCTACAGGGGGCGGGAACACAATCCCAGCCGCCGAGGAGTCAAAAATGAATGCATCCAAGGTAGATCCGCGTGCACCGCGTCCACCGCCGTACCAGTTCACCCGTGAGCGTATCCTGCTGGTTGAAGACGACAGCATGATCTCCGAGCTGGCGATGCAGCTGCTGGAAGACAGCAATGTGGAAGTCATCGGGCCGGCGTCGACACTGGCCCAGGCAATCGAGCTGATCCTGACCGAACCGGTGGACGCGGCGATCCTGGACGTGAACCTTGGCACGGAGACCAGCTTCCCGGCGGCGGCGCTGCTGCGCCAGCGCGGGATTCCTTTCTTCTACACCACCGCCTTCGCCAATCGCGCTCACCCTGACGTGGCCGCCGAAGCGTTCCTGCCCAAGCCGTACCGCGCCAGGCAGCTGGTGGAGACGTTGCGCGACGTGCTGGCCAGGCCGAAATCTGGCACCTGAAAGGGTTGGTATACATCCGGGGATCCGCCCACGAAAAAGCCACCCGACGGGTGGCTTTTTCGATTGGCAGCCATCCGGAGGAAGACTGCAGGAATGTGGTGGAGCCAAGGAGGATCGAACTCCTGACCTCGTCATTGCGAACGACGCGCTCTCCCAGCTGAGCTATGGCCCCAAGTGTGCTGCTACGCGGCGTGGGTGCCGCGATGTGAACAAGTGTAGCGCCGCGCACCCCGCGCTGCCAAGGGTGCGGCAATCCGATCCTAAGGGCGGGCAGGGCGCCGCCGCTGGCGGCAGGAGGGAGCCCAACTTGAGAAAAATCCGCCCATTCCTGAACGGCAATCCGGCTTTGTGAAGGTGCAACCGGGAGACATCTGTTTCAGATCAACAACTTGGATCAAACGAAAGGTTTGCGTGTTTTGTCTTTTTTTACGTAAAGAGGACCACTTCGGTGCCGATAAGAACTGTGACGTATCTCTCAATCCAACCCCCACCTTCGAGTACCGACGATGACGACCCGTGCCGCCACCGTTTTCTCTACTTCCATCGGCGCCCGCCTGGCGCTGCTGATGGGCCTGATCACTACCGTTGCTTTCGTGGCGCTGGCAGTGCTGATCTACCGCCAGGCGGCCACCAGCTACCAGCAGCGCGTTGAAGCCGGCCTGCAGTCGTCCACCGACCTGATGCGCGATTCGGTGGAACTGTACGACCGTAGCCTGAGCGACAGCACCGAGCGCATGGCCGGCATCTTCCGCGCCATGCTGCCGCCCGGCGAGGTCAGCGTGGACGCGGCCAAGACCGTGACCGTGGGCGAGCGCCAGACCCCGACCCTGCGCCTGGGTACTGACGTGCTCAACCTGCAGGAAGGCGCGGTGGACCGCTTCGCCGAGGCAACCGGCGGTGGCGTGGCGACCGTGTTCGTTCGCGACGGCGATGATTTCGTGCGTGTCTCCACCTCGGTGCGCAATGCCGAAGGTGTGCGCGCCATGGGCACCGTGCTGGACCACGCCAGCCCCGCCTACGCGAAGATGCTGGCCGGCGAAGGCTTCACCGGACCGGTGCGGCTGTTCGGGGTGGATTACATGACCCATTACATGCCGATCAAGAATGCGGCAGGCGAGGTTGCCGGCATCGCCTTCGTCGGCCAGAACTACACCGAGGGCCTGGCGGCGCTGAAGACCCGCCTGCGCGACTCCAGGCTGGGCAAGGAAGGCCACTTCCTGGCGGTCAACACGCGTGCGGGCGAGCAGTTCGGCACCGTAGTGGCCGGCTCCGCCGGTGAAGGCGAGAAGTTGCTCGAGCTGGTCGACGCAAGCGACCGCGCCGAACTGGATGCACTGCTGGCGGGCAAGGCCACCGAGGCCAGCCTGCACCTGCGCACCGCGAAGGACGCCACCCCGCAGACCTACTTCGTCACCGCCCAGACCTACGGGCCGTGGCAGTGGACGGTGCTGGGCCTGGAGCCCACCTCCGTGCTGCAGACCGTGCTGCACAAGCTGATGCTGCAGATCGGCGTGGTCTCCGGGCTGGGCCTGCTGGCGGTGATCGTGGCGCTGATCGTGGTGGTGCGGCGCCTGCTCACGGTGCCGCTGGCCCAGGCCGGGCAGGTTGCACGTGACGTGGCTGCCGGCCGCCTGGACCAGCGCATCGTGGTGCGCAGCCAGGACGAAGTGGGCCGCCTGATGGGGGCGCTGCAGCAGATGCAGGACAAGCTGCGCGAGATCATCCACGCACAGAACGAAATGAGCCAGCGCCACGCCGAAGGCGCGATCAGCCACCGCATCGACGCCAGCCGCTTTGAAGGCGAGTTCGGCACCATGGTGACCGGCACCAACGAACTGGTCGCCGCGCACATCGGGGTCAAGATGCGCATGGTCGACCTCGTTCGTCGCTATGCCGACGGCGACCTGTCCCAGCCGATGGAGCAGCTGCCGGGCGAAAAGGCGCGCATCACCGAAGCGGTCAATGGCGTGCGCGATCGCCTGCAGGCGATCAACGGCGAGATCAAGCACCTGGTCGCGGCCGCCGCTGCGGGCGACTTCAGCGTGCGCGGCAACGCCGATGCCTACCAGCACGACTTCCGGGTGATGGTCGAAGGCCTCAACACCCTGATGGTCACCGCCGACCGCAACCTCAGCGCGCTGTCCGGCCTGCTGCGCGCGCTGGCCGACGGTGACCTGCGCGGACGCATCGAAGGCCAGTTCCAAGGCGTGTTCGCCACCATGCGCGACGACGCCAATGCCACCGTGGCCCAGCTGACCGCCATCGTGGGCGGCATCCAGCAGGCGGCGGTGTCGGTAGCCACCGCCTCGGCGGAGATTGCCGCCGGTAACGACGATCTGTCGCGCCGCACCGAACAGCAGGCGGCCAGCCTGGAAGAATCGGCCGCGTCGCTGGAAGAGCTGACCTCGGCCGTGAAGCAGAACGCCGACCACGCCCGCCGCGCCGACCGCCTTGCGGCCGAAGCGGCCGACGTGGCCGCGCAGGGCGGCACGGCGGTGGCGCAGGTGGTGGACACCATGAGTGGCATCGAGGCGTCCTCGCGCCGCATCGCCGACATCACCACGGTCATCGACGGCATCGCGTTCCAGACCAACATCCTGGCGCTCAACGCGGCGGTGGAAGCCGCGCGTGCCGGTGAAGAGGGGCGTGGCTTCGCGGTGGTGGCCTCCGAGGTGCGCGCGCTGGCGCAGCGCTCGGCCAGCGCGGCCAAGGAAATCAAGACGCTGATCGAGGCATCGGTGGCCCAGGTGGCCGACGGCAGCGCACTGGCCAGCCAGGCCGGGCAGACCCTGCAACGGGTGGTGGCATCGGTGGGGGAGCTGGGTGGGCTGATCGAAGAGATCGCCAACGCCAGCCAGGAACAGGCGGCAGGGATCGAGCAGGTCAACCAGAGCATCGTGCAGATGGATGGTGTGACCCAGCAGAACGCTGCCCTCGTCGAGGAGGCTTCGGCCGCTGCGCGTGCACTGAACGCGCAGTCGTCCGAGCTGCAGCAATCGGTCGGGCAGTTCCGCCTGGCCGACGCGCAGCCCGCGCGCAGGGAGCGCGTTGCGGCCTGATCGGGTGCGGTGGCGTCTGCGATGGGGAGTCGCAGACGCCACCGCCGGATCAAATTGAACAGGTATGGCCGGGTCCGCAAGGGATCCGGCATAATCCGCCGCACGAACTCCGGCGGCTCAGCCAGCACACCAGGGTAGGGAACGGAAGGCCGTCCCCCGCAGCGCCCTGAAACTCCTTTGCAACACGAACGCAATACCTTGCCGCATCGCCGCGCAAACGGCGGTGCCGTGGGTGTTCATCCGCGCGCCGCGTGCGCCACCTTGATCCGTAACGCCTGAGACCCCTGAATGTCCGCCCATCGCATCACCTCTGCTTCGGCCGCAATCTCTTCCTCCCGCACCGCCCGGCAGCCGCGCCCCCACGCGCTGGCGCTGGCTTGCGTTTCGCTGCTCGGCCTGAGCGGCGCCGCCCTGGCCCAGGACGCCAGCCCGACCTCGCTGGACGCCATCACCGTCACCGCCGACCACCGCGAGCGCAACCTGCAGGACGTGCCGGTCTCGGTCGGCGTGGTCCAGGGCGAGCGCCTGCGCGACTACACCGCCGGCGGCGATGACACCCTGCTGGCCCTGAGTGGCCGGGTGCCGAGCTTCTACGCCGAAACCACCACCGGCCGCATCTTCCCGCGTTTCTACATCCGCGGCCTGGGCAACATCGATTTCTACCTGGGTGCGTCGCAGCCGGTGTCGATCATCCAGGATGACGTGGTGCTTGAGCACGTGGTGCTGAAGTCCAACCCGGTCTATGACGTGGACCAGATCGAAGTGCTCCGTGGCCCGCAGGGCACGCTGTTCGGCCGCAACACCACCGCCGGCATCGTCAAGTTCGACAGCATCAAGCCCAGCCAGGACTACAACGGCCGCGTCCAAGCCAGCTACGGCAGCTACGGCAGCGTGTCGGTGGACGGCGGCTTCGGCGGCCCGATCAACGACATCGCCTCGTTCCGCGTGTCGGCGCTGTACCAGCACCGCGACGACTACGTGGACAACACCTACACCGGCCCCAGCGCCGATGGCACGGTGTCCCCGAAGAAGAACGCCATGGGCGGCTTCGACGACCGCAACGTGCGCGCCCAGCTGCTGCTGCAGCCCAGCGACAACTTCTCGCTGCTGGCCTCGGCGCACGCCCGCGATTACGAGGGCACCTCGACCCTGTTCCTGCGCAACGCGATCACCAAGGGCTCCAACACCACCGATGCGCCGCGCGACCAGGTGGCCTACGACGAAGCCGACAACAACCCGCAGGCGTACAAGACCTACGGCGGCTCGGTCAAAGCCGTGTACGACTTCGGCAACATCTCGCTGACCTCGATCACCGCCTACGAGACCACCTCGGGCTACAGCCGCGGTGACACCGACGGCGGCGCGGCCGCCAACTTCCCGGTCAACGGCGTGCCCAACGGGTACGGCCAGTCGATGGGGCAGATCCGCGACCTGGACCAGTGGACCCAGGAAGTGCGCCTGGCCAATGCCGATGACAACCGCCTGAAGTGGCAGGTGGGCGCGTTCTACTTCGATGGCCGCGACACCACCGATTTCTACCAGCGCGCCTGGTTCCTGCAGGGCGCCGCGCGCAACCCGAACAACTGGGTGCGCCTGCGCAACACCAACACCTCGTGGGCCGGCTTCGGCCAGCTCAGCTACGACGTGACCGACAAGTTCACGCTGACCGCCGGCCTGCGCCAGACCCGCGACGAGAAGCGCACCCGCCTGCTGAAGACCGCCGATACCGCCGCCGGCGTGGTCACCTACCGTGGCCGCACCGACGTGGAAATGGCCGACACCACCCCGAGCTGGGACGTGAGCGCGATGTACGCGTTCAACCCGCAGGTGAGCGTGTATGCCAAGGTGGCGCGCGGCTTCCGCGGCCCGACCATCCAGGGCCGCTCGGCGGTGTTCAACGCAGACTTCACCACCGCCGATTCGGAGACCATCCTGTCCTGGGAAGCGGGCGTGAAGAGCAGCCTGTGGGACAACCGCCTGCGCATGAACGCCACCGCGTTCACCTACGTGGTCAACGACATCCAGCTCAACGGCAACGATTCCAACGGCAACGGCGTGCTGTTCAACGCCGACAAGGCCAAGGCCTATGGCCTGGAAGCGGACATGGAGCTGCGCCCGATCCCGAACCTGAGCCTGACGGCCGGCGTAAGCCTGCTGCACAGCGAAATCCAGGATGACCGCGTGTATGCGCAGGTCTGCGCGCTCAACGGCGCGGTGGTGTGCACCGTGAATGACCCGACCATCAAGGTGGGCGCCAACACGTTCGCCCAGATCAACGGCAACCCGCTGCCGAACGCACCGAAGTACAACCTGAACTTCGCTGCGCGCTACGACTTCCCGGTCAACGACAGCGACGTGTTCTTCGTCTCCACCGACTGGAACAAGCAGGGCTATACCAGCTTCGTGCTGTATGACTCGGCCGAGTTCAACTCCAAGGGCAGCTTCGAAGGCGGCCTGAAGCTGGGCTACTCGGGAAACTATGGTGCGTGGGAAGCGGCACTGTTCGCGCGCAACATCACCAACGAGAAGAACCTCAAGGGCGTGATCGAGAACTACATGGCGGCGGTGTACAACGAACCGCGCGTCGTGGGTGTCTCGTTGAACCTGAACTGGTAACCCGATGAAGAAAAGGCCCCGCGCAAGCGGGGCCTTTTCTTCGTGGTCCTGCGCAGCCACGCAGGACGTGGCTCTACGCAATCGCCGGTAGAGCCACGCCCTGCGTGGCTGCTTGGCATCAGCCTGCGACGGGCAACAACGGCGCCAGCACCGGCTCCAGCACCGCCTGCCGCCAGCCGGCCAGGGCCTGCGGCCAGGTGCGGCTTTCCAGGTAGCTTTCCAGGTGCTTGCGCGAGGCCAGCACGCCATCGGGCAGGCCCAGCTCGGCGGTACGTGCGCTCACCGCGTCCTGCAGCCGCTTCAGCGCCTGCTTGTTGGCATCGTTGGCCGGCAGCGCCAGCGGCGCCTCGGCCTCGTCATGCAGCGGCGTTTCCAGTGCTTCCCAGACCTGCGCGGCCAGCTTGCGCGGGGCCTTCGGGAAGCCTTCCATCAGCTTGGCCAGTGCGCCGGCATCGGCCGGCGGCGTACGCGCCAGCAGCGCGGCCAGTTCGTTGTCCAGGATCCAGCTGCGCGGCTTGTCGCTTGCCCGTGCCTGCACGTCACGCCAGCGCAGCAGGCGCAGCAGGCGGCGCTGTGCGGGCGCATCCATGAACTGCGCCGAGCGCATCGCCACGTGCGGCCAGCGCTCTTCGTCCTGCTCGACACTGGCCAGCAGGCGCTCGGCATCGTCCTGCAGCCACTGGCGGCGGTCCAGCTCGCCCAGCTTCGCATCCACCGCGTCGTGGATCGCGAACAGGTACTCCACGTCGTCGGCGGCGTACTCCAGCTGCGAATCCGTCAGCGGGCGGCGCATCCAGTCCGAGCGGGTCTCGCCCTTGGCCAGGGTCACCCCGGTGATGGCGGTGACCAGCTTCTGGTAGCCCATTCCACCGCCGATACCGGCCAGCGACGCGCCGATCTGGGTGTCGAACAGCGGCCGCGGCAGCACGCCGCAGGCCACCTTGAAGGTGACCAGGTCTTCGCTGGCGCTGTGCATGATCTTGAGGATCGAGGTATCGGCCAGCCACGGCGCCAGCGCCTCGGTCATGCCCGGAATCAACGGGTCGATGATCAGGATTTCATCGCCGACCGCCATCTGCACCAGTGCCAGCTGCGGCCAGTAGGTGCGTTCACGGATGAATTCGGTGTCCAGCCCGATGCGGGTGGGGCGCTGGCGGTAGCGCTCGTCCAGTTCCGCCGGGGTTTTGATCCAATAGGCCACGTAGGGATTCCATCTACTGCAGGTTTGCTCAGGTGAGGGAGAATAGCCTAACGTCGAGGCCGTCCCGCCGAAGGAACCCGAATTGCGTACTCCAGGCCCTGTCCCGCTGTTGCTGGCCGCGCTGCTGCTGGCCACGACCGCCTGCTCGCCCGACGCGCCACCGCCACGCCCGGCGGCGGCGCGCGCGCCCGAGCCGGCCAAACGGGTCGAGCCCTCACCCGGGCAGGTGACCATCGGCGGTGAAGACGAAGCGGAGACCGAACAGCGCTGGCAGCCACCGGCGGTGGTCATTGCCGACGACGGCGTGGCCCAGGCGCGCCGTGACGCGGCCAAGGCCTTCGACGAGGGGCGCTTGTACGCCACCGCCGCCGATGCCATTCCGATCTGGCTGGCATTGCGCCAGCGCGACGCCAACGACCGCCAGGCCCAGGCCGGGCTCACCCGTGCCCGCCAGCAGCTGCTTAAGGAGGCTACCGAACTGCTGGAGCGGCCGCTGCAGCAGCGCGAGGCACTGGCCCAGGCCGGCGAGATCGCGCTGGTGCTGCTGG
>DGIP01000077.1:0-220 GCA_002386405.1 Stenotrophomonas maltophilia | reverse complement strand
AGATCGCGCTGGTGCTGCTGGCCCTGGCCCCGGATGACCCCAAGGTGCGCCAGCTGCAGTCAAGCGTGGAGCTGGCCCAGCGGGTGGTGGCCTACAACCGCGCCGGCGAGGAGGACCTGCGCGCCGACCGCATCGGTGAAGACGGCGACGGCGCCATTCCCAACTTCCGCGAGGCGCTGGCGCTGCAGCCGGACGAGCCGCGCGCCAGGCAGGGCCTGGC
>DGIP01000075.1 GCA_002386405.1 Stenotrophomonas maltophilia | reverse complement strand
GGAATGTCCGCGAACGCCGCCCTGTTCGAGCTGCAGCTGAACCTGGCCGATTACAGCAAGCGCATGATCGTTGCTGCCGGCCTGGCCAACCATGCCAACAAGACGGTGGAGACGCTGCTCAAGTCATGAACATGCCGCCTTTTGCGGCAACCGTGCGCCGCCTGAGCCGGTGGCGCGTGGTGCTGCCCCTGCTTGCGCTGGTGCTGCTGGTGGGCTGCGCGCGCAAACCACTGCTGGAGAACCTGGACGAACGCCAGGCCAATGAAGTGATTGCCGTACTGCTGCGCCATAACATCGACGCTGAAAAGCTCAACCTGGGCAAGGGCGGGTATCAGGTTCAGGTCGGCCCGCGCGACCTGCCCGAAGCCATTGAACTGATGCAGCGCAACGACCTGCCGTCGGCGCCGCGCAGCCAGGTGTCCGCCGCGTTCCCCGCCGATTCTCTTGTCAGCACGCCGCTCGGTGAGCGCGCGCGGCTGATTTCGGCCGTGGAACAGCGGCTGGAGGAGTCGCTGCAGCTGATCGATGGCGTGCAGTCCAGCCGCGTGCACCTGAACTACGACGCCAACCTGGGCACCGAAGGCCGCCGTGCCGAACGTCGCCGCATGCATGTGGCGGCGGTGGTGGCGCATGAGCCGGGCGTGGATGCCGAGGTGCTGCTGCAGACGGTGAAGCGCTTCCTGCGCAACACCTTCGATGGCGTGGAGTACGACAACGTCTCGGTCATCCTTACCGAAGTGGAGGGGCCGCGCACGCTGGCGGTCACTGCCGGCAACGAGCGCAGCGTTCCGCTGGCGGTGATGCTCCTGTGTGGCGCCGTGGCCCTGCTGTTGCTGTTGGGTGGCTGGGTGGTGATCCGCTTGGTACCGGCAATTGGCAACCGTGCACGTACGGCCTGGCAGCGGATGTCCGGCCGTGGGGATGGCGCGCGCGGCTGGCGGCGGTGGCGCGGTGCATGAGGCCATGCACATCGCGTATGCCCCGGCCGCGTATTACAGGCCGTGGCGGGCGGTGTACGCCGGCGCCTCGCTGGATCAGCAGCGCTGGCTCAACACCACGCTGATCCGCCAGCGGCGCCTGCCCATGCCGGCAACGCTGGCGGCGCCGGCCGATGTGCTGACACGGCGATTGATGGGGCTGTGGCCGAAGCTGCCTGAGGTGGCCACGCTGATGGCGGCCGCGCGGCTGCGTGGCTGGCTGGCATCGCAGCGCGGCTGTTCGGCACTGCCGGCCACGGTGCAGGCGTTCATGCGGGCGGACCATGCGCGGCAGCCGGAGGGCTGCGTGCAAGAGCCCGCACCGGCGGATCTCTCCGGGGTGCTGCTCGTCTGGGGCGGCGTGGAGCTACAGCCGCTGGCCCCGCTGCTGCCCGCGTGGCTCTCTGCACGCCTTTCCCTTCCCTTCGCGCCGATGGCGGGCGACACCCTGCGCCCGCTCGCACGAGAACGTATTGACCTGGACCTCTTCTGGACGGCGGTGACCTATGTTGAAAAGCTTTCCTGAGCACGTCCTGGCGCACGCGCAGGGCGGGGTGATTGCCCCCAGCGCGCTGGGCCAGGCCGCACGTGCCGACCAGCTCGAGTCCGCCGCAAGGCGTCGCGCATCCGCCGTGCTGGGCGCGCTGCCGGAGCAGGTGGATGCCGCCATCGCACAGGCACGGCTCGATGGTTTCAGGCAAGGCTATGCCGACGCCATCGCCGAAGCCGTTCCGTTGCTGGCGGCCGCACTGGGCGACGTGCAGACCACGCGCGATGCGGTGCTGGGCCAGGTGCGTGAAGTGATTTCGGCAAGCCTTGCTGCCGAAGGCGTGGATGCCGCGTTGGTGGTGCGCCGCTGCGAACAGTTGCTGGGTGCTGCCGAGTCGGGCCTGGTGCTGTACGTGCCTGAGCAGATGGCTGCACTGGGCGACACCGTGCTGGCGCAGCTGGGGACGAAGGACGATGCCCCGTCTGTACAGATAGTGGCCGCACGGTCGGCGTTGCCGATGCTCAAAGCCGGCCCGTTGTTGTTTGAGCTGGACCCGGTAGGCGCGATGACCGCCGCCGTGGAAGCCAGCGTGGATGCCGAGGCACTGGAAGCAGCCGCGCGCCAGCGCGCCGGTGCTTACGTGAGCGGGATCGACACCCGGCTCAAGCGCTTGCCTTTACCCTGACCCCGATTGGAGTGGACTGATGATGCTGGAGAAACTGGGGGCGATGGCGCCCCTCAACACGCCCGCCGCGGGAGGCCAACAGCAGACGCTGATGCAGCGCATGCAGGCCTCGCTGGACGATCCATCGACCAGGCCGCCAGGCTTCGAAACCCTGCCGGCGCTGCCGGACTTCGACAAGAAGCCGATCGCACCGGACATCGCCGAACTGACCCGGGAGATGGCCCGTAAGTGGTGGTGCACCGAGTTCATGCAGGCGATGATCTTCGGCGACGAAGAGAAGCTCGGCCCGAAGCCGGACGAGTACTGATGAAGGAAGCGGGCCGCATGACGCGGCCCGCTTTTTTTGCAGCTCAGCCGCCCGGCGCCGCTTGGCCCGCCGGCGCCGCGATCCAGCGATCGATCTTCGCTTCCAGGATATCCAGCGGCATCGAGCCGTCGCGCAGCACCTCGGCATGGAACCGGCGCGGGTTGAACCCCGCACCCTGCGCCGCCTTGGCCTTGTCGCGAAGCTCCATCATCTTCAGCTCGCCCAGACCATTGGCCAGGGTCTGGCCGGGCAGGGCCATGAAGCGCTCGACTTCCGCGGTGGCATCGTCCACCGGCATGTCGGCGGTCTTGACCAGATAGTCCACCGCCTGCTTCTTGCTCCAGCCCTGCGCGTGCACGCCGGTGTCGGCCACCATGCGCGCACTGCGGGTCAGCGCCCCCTGCAGGTAGGCGATCTTCGCGTAGGGATCCTGGTAGACCCCCAGTTCGTCACCCAGCGACTCGGCATACATGCCCCAGCCTTCGACGAAGGCGACGTCGCCGCCGAGGCGACGGAAGCGCGGCAGCTTGTCCAGTTCCTGCTGCAGGCCCAGCTGCACGTGGTGGCCGGGAATGCCTTCATGCAGGTACTGCGCCGGCGCCGACCAGGTGCGGCGGCTGGGCAGGGCGTTGGTGTTCACGTACAGCACGGCCGGGCGCATGCCATCGGGCAGCGGCGGCTGGTAGCTCACGGCGGCGGCGCTGGCGGCGCGGTCGGCTTCCACCGGCTTGATCTCCAGCGGTGCCTTCGGCAACGTATCCAGCAGCGAAGGAAGGCGCGCGCCCACCTGCTGCTGCAGCTGCTTGTAGCGCATCACCAGTGCATCGGGCGTGGCGTACTGGAAGTCCTTGTCGGTGCGCATGCTGCGCATCAGTTTCTGCTGCGAGCCGCGGATGCGGTTTTCCTTCATCACCGCCGCGATCTGTTCCTGCAGGCTGGCCACGCGCTGTTCGCCCAGCGCATGGATCTGCTGCGGGCTGAGCGTGCTGGCGGTGCTCTGCACGATGTTCTGGGTGTACCACGCCACCCCATTGGGCAGCGCGGACAGGCCATCGGTTTTCCGGGTGGCCGGCAGGTATTCGGTGGCGATGAAGCCGCGCAGGGCGCGGTAGGCCGGCATCAGCCGGTACTCGATCATGCGCTTGTATTCGGCGGTGATGCGGGCCTTGTCGGCCTCCGGGAAATCGTCGGGCATGTTGCGCACCGGCGCCCAGAAGATGCTTTCCTCGGCGGTGGGCTTGATTACCGCATCCAGCTGCGGCAGCACCTTTTCCATCAGGTCGCGCGGCTGCACGACGCCGGCGCGCATGCCTTCGCGCATGTTGGCGACCGCCTGGTCGAACAGCGGTGGAATGCCCAGCGAGCGCTTGGACCAGGTGTCGTAATCCTGCACGGTGTTGAACGGCTGCGCGCCGGAGCCCGAGCCCAGGATCGCCATGATGCTGCCGAGGTTGTAGTACTGGCTCACCGGCAGCATCCAGCCGGGGTACTTTTCGGCGGCCAGCGACATGCGCGCATCGCGCACGAAGATCTGGTAGCTCAGCAGGTCCTGGCCGGTCAGGCCGTCCGGGCCGATCTTCTCGACCTTGCCCAGCCACTGTTCGGTGAAGTCGTGCGACTGCTGGCGGTAGGCCGGCGAGAGGATGTTGGGCAGCTGGTCGTTGTGGCGGGCATCGCCCTGGAAGGTGGCCTGCAGCGGGTTGAGCCGCATCGAGGCGTCCCAGTACTCGTCGTAGATACGCTCGAGCTGGGCGGCCTTGGTCTGCTGGCGCACCAGCGGCTGCCGCGCGGGGGCGGCGGCGGGGCGGGCGCGGGGTTTGGCCTTGGGCTTGGCCTGGCGCGTCTGTGCGGCGGCGGGCCGGTTGGCCTTCTTCTTGGCGGCTTCGGCCGGGGCAGCGGCAGTGAAGACCAGCAGTGAGGCAATCACGAGCGCCAAGGCACGGGCGGGGTGGGGCATCGAATGCTTCCGTAAATCCTATACAGACCCGGGAGCTTGCCTGATTCAGCCGGACACGACCACCTCACCGCCCGGTCCATACAGCGTAGAGACACGCCACGCGTGTCCCACGGAACCCATACCGAAGCCGGGGAATCCCTATTCAGCGCTCCCCGGCCCGCGTAAACGGCACGGTCTCAGGCGCCACGGCGCCACCGGAGATGATGAAGCTCATGGCCTGGTCCACCGTCCAGTCGGTCGGGGTCAACAGCTCCACCGGCACGATTTCCAGGTACCCGGAGGTCGGGTTCGGCGTGGTCGGCACATACACCGCCGCCAGCTCGCGCCCGGTGCCCTGTTCACGGATCACCCGGGTCACCAGGCCCACGGCCTTCATGTCCCGATGCGGGAAGTCGATGAGCACCACGCGCTGGGTGGTGCCCGGCTCGGTCTGCAGCATGTCCAGCAGCTTCTTGGCGCTTTCATAGATGATGCTGGCCAGCGGAATGCGCTTGATCACCGCGCCGAACCAGCGCAGCAGGCGCTGGCCGATCACGCGGCGGCTGAGCACGCCCACGCTGAGGATCACCAGCAGTGTGGCCAGCAGGCCGAACACGTTCTGCATCCATTCCACCCGGACCCAGCCCAGGTAGTGCGGGAACGAGGCGGCGATCTGCGCCGACAACGGCACCACCACCGGGCTGCTGATGCCCGACAGCAGTACGAACACGAATTTGATCACCACCCAGGTCAACCAGATCGGCAGCAGGGTAAGCAGGCCGGTCAGGAACAGGCGCTGCAGGGAGGGGCGCGGAACGAGGTGGGGGGCTTCAGGTGACATCGGCGCATTGTAGCGGGGCGGTGGCCCGGTTTACGCTGCCCGGCGCCGCAGGATGCGGCCTGCCGGGGGAATGCTGTGTTGAGCGTACTGAAATGGATGGGCATCGCGCTGGTGGGCCTGACGCTGCTGGCGCTGGCGACGTTGGGCATTTCGTGGGCGTTGCCGATTCCGGCAGCCGAGCGGCAGGCGCTGGAGGCGATGGAAGCCCCGCCGCCGTCCCGCCCGGCGCAGGCCAATGCATTTGGCGCGATATGGTTGATGCCGTATGACGGCATTGATGCTTCCCAGCGGGAGGCGCTGGTCGCTGCCGATGTACAGCGTTTCCGCGAGCACCCGGAGCTGCCCGGTTCTGGTACCAGCCACGCCGATGGCCGGTTCGAGCGCGTCACCCCGGAAACCCGCTGGTGCCGGCGCGGCGAGCCCTGCCTGGCACAGGTGCGGGCGCATGCCGACGAAGTGGCGGCAGCTCACCAAGGTCACGAGCCGCTGCACGCGCGCATCGCGGATCTTTCGCGCTACCGCTACTACCAGAGTGCGTTCGACGCGGAGCCCAACATGCCGATGCCGGCGATGGTGGTCCTGTTCGATCGCACCTCGGCACATGCTCTGGCCCATATACGAGGCGACAGCACGGTTGCGTTGGAAGGCGTGTGCCAGGACGTATCGAGCGCGCGGATGCTCATGGGAGAGGGCGACAACCTGGCCGTGGCGATGATCGGTGGGGCATGGGCCGAGCGCAGCGCCGGGCTGTTCACCGAGATCCTGGCCGAGCTGCCGGCGGATGTTGCGGTGCCCGCAGCGTGTACGCGTGCGTTCGCGCCGCCGCAGGTGCGGGAGCTGGATCTTTGCCAGGCCATGCGCGGTGAATTCGGGTTCCAGCGCGCCGCCATGGCGCAGGTGCCGCGGCAGGACCAACTGCTCCTGGACAAGCGCAAGACGCTGGCCCGTAGCGCGTGGCTGCTGTCGCGCAGCTGTGCGGATGGGGTGCAGCTGCAGATCCAGGAAGACCGGCGGGTGCAGCTGGCGCCGCCGTTGCCGGTCTGGACCCCGCACTGTGTCGCCAATGCGGTGGGCTGCGTGCTGATTGATATCGCCGGCCCCGCCTACGACGATTATCCACGCCGCATGCAGGACGTGGGCGCGCAGCTGCGCATGGCCGGCGCGATGCTGTGGCTGCACGG
Source organism: Stenotrophomonas maltophilia (assembly GCA_002386405.1). GTDB lineage: Bacteria > Pseudomonadota > Gammaproteobacteria > Xanthomonadales > Xanthomonadaceae > Stenotrophomonas > Stenotrophomonas maltophilia_AD. The sequence continues at coordinate 2,808 of DGIP01000075.1, read as the reverse complement.
GCAGCCGCACGAGGAGGGTGGCGCCATGCAGGTACTGGCACGGCTGCCGAAGGAACTGGGCAGCGCGCAACGACCGCTGCGCCTGAGCGAAGACGGGAAGCACGTGCAGGTGCCACGCTTCGGCCCGCAACGGGAGGGTGTACCACCCACAATCAGCGCCCCGCTACCGTAGCGACACGCCATGCGTGTCCCACGCGGTGCCGAACATCCCGAAGGACACGCACGGCGTGTCGCTACGCGGTTCGCGGCGCGTCAGCCCCGCGCCTGCGGCTTCAACCGGATGTACACCTGCTTGCGCACCCGCGCCACGACTTCCCCCTGCGCATCGACAATGTCATTGCTGAACCAGTGCAGGTACTTCTCGCCGCCAGCGGTAGCCTTGCGCAGTTGGTCCAGCAGCGCCTCATCCAAGCGGAACTCGGCCGTGACGGTCCCACGGCCCGGCTTGAGGAACTCAATCTCCCCAGCCCGATCCCACACGTAGTAATCGCGCCCCAGGTTCTGCATGACGGTCAGCATCCAGAACGGATCGGTCATCGCGAACAGGCTGCCCCCAAAGTGCGTGCCCACGTAGTTCTTGTTCCACGGCCGCATCCGCAGCTCCACCCGGACAAACTGGTAGTCGGGCGTGACTTCGGCGACATGGATGCCGGCAAACAGAAACGGCGGCCACAGATTGAGTCCATGGCGAAACAGGCTGGCCTTCATAGCGTGGGCAAAGGGGCAGGGGAGGTGCGGAAAGCTTACCATCCGCACCCGTATGGTGCGCAATCCGCAGCGCGGTAGAGCCACGCCCTGCGTGGCTTCGCGGTGCCGGAACGTAGAGCAGCCACGCAGGGCGTGGCTCTACGCGGTGTTGTCCGTTTCCTCGTCGCCGGTGGCGTAGCCGTCGCGGCCTGCGGCCTTGGCGCGGTACAGCGCGGCGTCGGCGCCTTCGAAGTAGTGGCGCGGTTCGGTGGTGGCGTCGGGAATGTGGGTGTACAGGCCCACGCTCAAGGTGATCTGCGCGTGCTGCTGCGGGCCGATGGCCCGGTGCATGCCGCGCACGGCGGCGATCAGGTCTTCGACGACCTGGACGGCGCCGTCGGACGTTGTATCGGGCAACACCAGGGCGAATTCATCGCCGCCAAACCGCGCGGCCATGTCGCGCGGGCGGCGCGCATGCGCGCGGATCTCGTTGGCGATACGGCGCAGCACGGCGTCGCCGGCAGGGTGGCCGTGCAGGTCGTTGTGCTGCTTGAAGTGGTCCACGTCGATCAGCACCAGGGTCAGTGGGCGACCACTGCGGCGGCCGGCCTCATGTTCCTGCTGCAGCGTCTGTTCGAAACGCACGCGGTTGCCCAGCCCGGTCAAGCCATCGCTGTTGGCCTGCCGGCGCCACGCGGTGATCCGCCAGAGCACCCACGCACAGATCACCGTCAGCATGCAGGTCAGCGCGGCAGCAGGCGCGAACCAGAGTTGGCCCGCGCGCAACAGCACGAAGCTGGACAGCAACGCCAGCGGCAGCGCAAGCAGGGCGCTGGCCACCGCGCGCGGCAGGGTCAGCCCCAGTGCGCACAGCGCCACCAGCAGCCCGCTCAATGCCGCCTGCCACGGCGGTGCCAGCACGTTGATCACGTTGCCGGTCAGCAGCATCGAGGCCACGTTGGCCTGGTACTCGGTGCCGCTCATCCAGCGCTCGCGTGTGGTCGGGGTGAGCAGGCGCGGGGCGATGCCGCTGGCGGTCATGCCGACCAGGATCAGGCGGTCGTGCAGCACTTCCGGCGCGACATCGCCATTCAACACATCCGCGTACGACACCTGCGGGAAACGCTCGGGTGGGCCGGCGAAGCGCACGCGCACGTAGTGGTTGCGGTGCCATTGGTAGGGCGCGTCGTGCCGTGGACGATCGATCAACCCCGGAAGTGGCCCGCGCAGGTTGGCCAGGGCCAGGCCCAGCGCAGGCCAGTGCGGTGAGCCGATGCCCGCGGTGAGGTACAGGCCGCGGGTAACGCCATCGGCCTCCACTTCCACATCGGTGTGGCCCAGCATCGAGGCGTTGGCGGCGATCAACGGAATCGGCAGCAGTTCCTCGGCCATGCGCGGCCCGCTCGACGGTGCGGCCAGCACCGGCAGCACCACGTGGCCGTTGCGACGGATCGCAGCAGCCAGTTCGGCATCCTGCGCGCTGTCCTGGCGGTCCGGTTCGGACAGCAGCAGGTCCAGCACCACGCGCTGGCTGCCGGCGGCGGTCAGGCGGTCGAGCAGGCGCGCATGGGTCGAGCGCGGCCACGGCCATTGGCCGAGCTGCTGCAGGCTGCTGTCATCGATGGCCACCACCAGCAGGCGTGGATCGGGTGTGTAGTCCCACGACCCCACGTAGGTGTCGTAGATCGCTTCATCCTGCTTCCAGAACCACTGGCCGTGGCTGGCTGCCGCCGCCAGCACGCCCACCAGCACCGCGAGCACGATGCGCCGGGGCCAGGAGAGCGTGAGCGGCCTCACAGCAGCAGGAGCAGCAGCAGGGCGCCGGCCCCGGCGCCATAGCAGGTGCGGCAGGGCAGCGTGACCTGCTGCGCGGGCGAGAACGGGCCGGCGTAGCCGTCGTCATCGATGGTCTGCACGCGCACGTGCAGCGTGCCGTGCCACGGCCGCTTGAGGGTGACCTCGGGCTGGTCCAGCTGCTGGTCGAGCAGCGGTTGGGCGAAATCGCCGCGCGTGTCCAGCTGCACGCGGTAGCGCTGGCCGGGCTCGCCGGCCTGCCAGCGCAGGGTGAGCTGGCCCTTGGCCGCCTGCGGCGGCTGCAGCGCGGGGTCCACCGGCGAGATC
>DGIP01000076.1 GCA_002386405.1 Stenotrophomonas maltophilia | reverse complement strand
GGGACCCACCGCCACCGCCGTGCAGGCCAGCGCCAGCACCAGCGTGGGGAGCCGTGCCCATGTCAGGTAGGTGTGCATGCGACCTCCACTTCAATGCGCAGTGCGCCTGCGGCCAGGGTTCAGGGTTTGACGCCCGCCTGTACGCCCTTGTCGACCACCAGCTTGGCCACCACCTTGCGCGCCGCGCCGTTGCTGCCGCTGCCGGCATCCGGTGCCACGCCCATGCCGTCGCCGGCGCGGACCCGGCCCGGTGCCAGGCCGGCATTCTGCTGGAGGTAATTGGCCACCGCCGCAGCACGCTGGGTGCTCAGGCGCTGGTTGGCGGCGGCGTTGCCGGTGGAATCGGTGAAGCCCTGCAGCACCACGGCGTAGTTGTGGGTCTGCTTGGCCTTGGCGGCGAATGCGTCCAGGTCGCCGCGCGCCTTGGCAGACAGCTTGGCGCTGCCCGAGTCGAAGGCTACTTCCGCCGCATCCAGCTGCTCGTACGTACCGAACTCGTCCATGCGCTTGTTCATCGCACCGACTTCCGCCGTGGTCGGCGCCATGCCCGCCTGGATCTGCCGGGTGGTGCGCAGGTCCTCGGAGCGGAAGCTGATTTCGCGCGCGGCCAGCGCATCGCCTGCGGCGCTGCCTTCTACCGTGACCGGAAGGCCCGCGGCCAGCACGCTGGCGTCGGTCTTTTCATGGATGACGTTGGTCAGCCCCTTGGTCTTCTTGTAGACCGTGTCGGCCGACACCTGCACGGTGTGTGCGGTGCGGGCCTGGTCCACCACGGTAATGGTATTGCCCTGCACGGCCGTGATCACGCCCTTGAGCTTGGTCCTGGCCGGATCGGCGGCCACGGCGGCCAGGGCGGTGAAGCCGGCCAGCACCAGCAGCAGGCGGGCGGCGGCGCGGGACAAGGGGCGCGTGGACATGGGGGAGCTCCAGGAACGGGGACGATGAACCACGCTAGGCGTGGGCCACCCGCCCCGCAATTGGCCCTTGGGGCCATACGCCGGGCATGGCCCCAAGGGCCAATTCCCGGCCCTGCGGCACGGGTCTAGCCTGCGCTCCGTAGTGGCCGCCGTGCCCGCATGGGCGCGCGTGGCGGCTTCCTTTCGTTCCCCCGCCGGAGCCCTGCCATGAATGCCGACACTGCTGCCCTGCCGCAACTTTCCACGGTGCTGGCCGCCGCCTCGATGCGCGCCGACCACTGGCGCCAACTGAACGCGTATGCGCGAGCGTGGGCGGCAGCGGGCAGCGACAGCGCCGAACGTCGCGCCGCCTGCGTTGAAGCGTTGGCAGACCTGCGCCCGCTCGAACAGTGCTGGGCCTACCCCGGCGAACGCCTGCTGGCCTCGCTGGCGGCGGCGTTGGCCGACAACGACGCCGGACAGTTCGCGCGGCTGGCACGCAAGCTTTCGGCCGCAATCCTGTCCGGTGATTTCCGCCGCGACGAACAGGCCTGGAACGCCGACGACGACGGCGACCGCACCCTGCTCGACGCGCTGCCGCCGGAGCTGCTGGGTGCACCGGACAAGCCCTACTTCGAAGTGCTGATCGTGACCCCCAACGAACCGGCGCTGTGGCAACGCGCCCGCGACGAAATGCGCGCCATGCGCCGCGCTGATGATCAGTTCCACTACGCGGTCACCCACGCCGGCAGCTTCGAGGATGCCGCGCTGGCGGCAATGGTCAATGCAGACGTGCAGGCGGTGGTCATCGTCGACGGATTCCGTTTCACCTCGCTGCTCGACATCCCCGACCTGAAGCAGTTCCTGGCCCGCAACATGGGGGCCGACGCCGAACCGTCCGCCGCTGGGGCACTGTCCACCTCGCTGGCCCGCGCGCTCAAGCACTTCCGCCCGGAGCTGGACCTGTACCTGCTCACCGACCGCTCGCCCGAGCGCCTGGCCGGCAGCGACGAAGCCGCACCGCTGCGCCGCGTCTTCCATCACGTGGAAGAGCCGATGGAAGTTCACCTGGCGTTGCTCGATGGCATCCTGGACCGTTACGAAACGCCGTACTTCGACAACCTGAAGAAGTACGCCCTGCGCCCGATCGGCACCTTCCACGCCCTGCCGATCGCACGCGGCAAATCCATCTTCGGCTCCAACTGGATCCGCGACATGGGCCACTTCTACGGTACCAACATCCTGTTTGCCGAATCCTCGGCGACCACCGGTGGCCTGGACAGCCTGCTGGAACCCACCGGCACCATCAAACGCGCGCAAACGGCAGCGGCACGGGCTTTCGGCGCCAAGCGCGCCTACTTCGGCACCAACGGCACCTCCACCTCCAACAAGATCGTGGTGCAGGCGGTATGCAAGCCGGGCGATATCGTCATCGTCGACCGCAACTGCCACAAATCGCACCACTACGGCTTCGTGCTGAGCGGCGCGCAGCCCTACTACGTGGAAGCCTTCCCATTGACCCAGTATTCGATGTACGGCGCGGTTCCGCTGCGTACCATCAAGCAGGCGCTGCTGGACTGCCAGGCCGGCGGCAAGCTGGACCGGGTCAAGGTCATCGACATGACCAACTGCACCTTCGATGGCCACATGTACAACCCGCAGCGGGTGATGGAGGAATGCCTGGCGATCAAGCCGGACCTGATCTTCCTGTGGGACGAAGCATGGTTCGGCTTCGCCCGCTTCAGCCCGCTGCACCGTCGGCGCACCGGTCTGGGCGCCGCGGCCGCATTGACCGAGCGCTATCGCAGCAAGGCCTACCGCGCCGAGTACGAGGCCTGGAAGGAACAGCGGGGAAAGGTCGATCCCGGCGATCCGGCGCAGCTCGATGAACATCTGCTGCCCGATCCGGATGCGGTGCGCATCCGCGTGTACCAGACCAACTCCACCCACAAGTCAATGTCCGCGTTCCGGCAGGGGTCGATGATGCTGATCTGGGACGAGGACTTCCACGAGGTGGAAGGGCCGTTCGAAGAAGCGTTCTTCGCCCATACCTCGACCTCGCCCAACCTGCAGCTGATCGCTTCGCTTGACCTGGCACGGCGGCAGATGGAACTGGAAGGCTACGGCCTGACGCTCAAGATGACCGACCTGGCGCTGCGCCTTCGCCGCACCATCAACAGCCATCCGTTGATCTCGAAGTACTTCCACGTCGCCTCGCCCGAAGACATGATCCCGGCCGAATTCCGCGCCTCCGGCCTGCGCGACTACGGGCCGCCCAATGCCAGCTGGGTGGAGACGCTGCAGGCGTGGGACGACGATGAGTTCGCGCTGGACCCGACCCGCCTGACCGTGATCTGCGGCGCCGCCGGCTTTGACGGCACCCAGTTCAAGGGCCTGCTGGCCGAGCGCTTCGACATCCAGATCAACAAGACCTCGCGCAACAGCATCCTGGTACAGACCAACATCAACAACACCCACAGCGACGCGGCGCTGTTGATCAAGGCACTGGCCGACCTCTCGCGTGAGATCGAATCGCGGCTGGCGCAGGAGGGCGCCAACGGACGCCAGGTCTTCGCCGACCGGGTGCGCGCGTTGATGACCGACGTGCCCGACCTGCCCAACTTCAGCCAATTCCACGATGCCTTCCGCGAAGCACCGGAAGGGGCCAGCAACGAAGGCCACATGCGCCCGGCGTTCTTCATGGCGTACGAGGAAGCCAACTGCGAATTCGTGCGGCTGCACAGCGACGATGTCGACCGGCGCCTGGCCGAAGGGCCGCAGATGGTGTCTGCCAACTTCGTCATCCCCTACCCGCCCGGCTTCCCGATCATGGTGCCCGGGCAGGTGATCACCGCCGACACCATTGCCTTCATGCGCAAGCTGGATGTCAAGGAGATCCACGGCTACCACGCCGCGCAGGGAATCAAACTGATCAAACCCGATGCGCTGGCCGGCCTGCGTGCCGGTTCCCTGCAGTGAACCGCCGTCCCCCGGACAGGAGCACACGTCATGCAAGGTTTCTTCCAGTTTCTCGCTGACAACCCCTACATCCTGCTGTTCTTCACCGTCGGCATGGCGGTGCTGGTGGGCAAGTTCTCGGTCAAGGGCTACGGCCTGGGCATGGTCGCCGCGGCCGTGGTGGTCGGCGCGGCGCTGGCCACCTGGGCGTCCACCTACGGCGTGAAGCTGCAGCTGGACAACTTCGCCAAGTCGCTCTTCTACTATCTGTTCATGTACGGCGTAGGCCTGCGGGTGGGGCCGGCGTTCTTCAACAGCCTCAAGAAGGATGGCATCACCTTCACCATCCTGGCAGTGATCTGCGCCGTGCTGGGCCTGCTGCTGGTGGTGCTGATGTCCGGCATGCTCGGGCTGCCGGCCGGCGCCGCCGGTGGGGTGCTGGCCGGGTCGCAGACCATGTCGGCCGCGATCGGTACCGCGGAAATGGCGGTCGAACAAGGAGCCTACCAGCTGCCGCCCGGCACCACCGCCGAACAGGTCTCGGGGATGATCGCGCTGGGCTACGGCGTGACCTACATCTGGGGCACCGTGGGCATCATCCTGATCTGCAAGTACCTGCCGCGCTGGTGGGGCGTGGATGCGCGCAAGGCCGCACGCGAGTACGAGCTCGAACACGGCGTGCGCAACGTCGACGACGCCGCGCTGTCGGGCTACCGCGGCGGCGGCCTGCGTGCCTACCGCCTCGACAACGCCACCACCGCCGGGCAGAGCATCGGCCAGTTCCGGAGCAGATATCCCCAGTACCGCATCGCCAACGTGCGCCGCGGCGAGGAGACGCTGGGCGCCGACCCCGGCCTGGTGCTGCAGCAGGGCGACGTGGTCGCGCTCGGGGGTCGCCTGCAGGACCTTACCGACAACATTGGCCTGCTGGGTGTGGAAGTGGACGATCCCAAGGCGCTGAACATTCCCCTGGACCAGGCCGAAATCCTGGTCACCGACAAGGACTTCGTCGGCAAGCCGTTGAAGAGCCTGGCCGGGGAGGATTTCGCCGGGCAGCTGCAGGTCACCCGGTTGGAACGTTCGGGCGAGCCCATTCCGGCCGGCGCGGAAACCGAGCTCAAGCGCCTGGACGTGGTGTTCGTCACCGGCCTGAAGAGCGCGGTCGACCGTGCGGCCGGCATGCTGGGCAAGATCGCCCGTCCCAGCACCACCACCGACCTGCTGACGCTGTCGGCCGGCATGGTGCTGGGCCTGCTGATCGGCAAGATCAACGTGCCGATCGGCGACTTCTCGGTCGGGCTGGGCAACGCGGGCGGCCTGCTGCTCTCGGGCATCCTGGTGTCGTCGGTGGTGTCGCGGCTGCGCTTCTTCGGCAGCACGCCCAACGCCGCACGCAACATCCTGGAGGACCTGGGCCTGGTGACCTTCATCGCCATCGTCGGCATCAACGCCGGCGCCACCCTGCTGGAACAGCTGACCGGCGCCATCGCGGTCAAGATCTTCCTGGCAGGCTTCGTCGCCAGCACCGTGCCGCCGTTCATCACCTGGGCCGTGGGATACCACTTCTTCAAGATCAATCCCGCCGTGCTGATGGGCGGCGTGGCCGGTTCGCGGTCACATTCGGGTCCGGCGCGCGAGGCCGCCAAGGAGATCGACAGTACCGTGCCCTGGGTGGGCTTCCCGGTCGGCTATGCCGTGTCCGGCGTGCTGTACACGGTGTTTGGCTACTTCGCGATGGTGCTCTCGAACTAGGAGGCCGACATGAAGCCGCTCGCATGCATGCTGGCAGCAGCGGCGCTGCTGCCCGCCCTGGGACAGGCGCAGTCCGCTGCGCCGGATGACCCGGAACCGGCCGACACGCAGCCCCGTTCCACCGAACAGGGCCAGACCCCGCTCGACGAAGCGTTCACCCCGCGCGACCGCGCTGCCTGGATCCGCGACACGCGCCGCCAGGCGTGGAAGGACACCACCTTCGACGTGCAGGCGCGCACCTTCTACCTGGACCGCGACAAGTACGACGACAGCCAGAGCACGGCGTGGGCGCTGGGTGGCTCGGCCGGGTTCAAGACCGGCTACTTCCGCGAACGCTTCGCCTTCGGCGCCACCGGCTACACCTCCCAGCGCCTGTACGGACCGGACGACAAGGACGGCACCCTGCTGCTCAAACCCGGCCAGGAAGGCTACACCGTGCTGGGCGAAGCCTATGGCGAGTTCCTGATCAACGATGACACCCGGCTCAAGCTGGGCCGCTTCGGCATCGATACCCCCTACGTCAACCGCAATGACGCGCGCATGACCCCCAACACCTTCCAGGCCCTGACCGTGCAGGGGGTGTACGGCGGCGACGACGGCGCGCCGCAATGGAAGTTCGGTGCCGGCTACTTCGACAAGATCAAGGAGCGCAATGCCGACAACTTCGTCTCCATGGCCAGGGACGCCGGCGCGCCGTCCTGGGTCGACCGCGGCGTATATACCCTCGGCGCGAATTACACCCGTGACCGGCTCAGCGCCGGTGCGATCTACTACCACAGCAACGACATCATCAGCATCTTCTACACCGAGGCGAAGTACGCCTTTCCGCTGGGTGACACCGCCAAGCTGAACCTTGCATTGCAGTACTCCGACCAGGACAGTGCAGGCGACAACCTGCTTCGCGGCGACGCGTTCTCGGCCCACCAATGGGGCGGCAAGCTGGAACTGGGCTACAAGGGCGCGCTGTTCACCACCGGCTACACCCGTGCCAGCGGCGGCACCAACATGCAGAACCCGTGGAGCGGCTATCCCGGCTACACCAGCGTGCAGGTCGAGGACTTCAACCGCAATGGCGAAGGTGCCTGGCTGCTGCGTGCGGCGTACAACGTCCAGTCGGTCAAGGGGCTGAGCTTCTATGCCCTGTACGTGGATGGCTCCGATCCGGACTCGCCCACCGACTACGCCAAGGACGAGTACAACCTCAACGCCCAATGGACGGTGGCCGATGGGCCGCTGAAAGGCCTGATGATGCGGGTGCGTTACGCGCACGTCAGCCAGAAGGGTCCGCAGACCAGCGACCTGGACGACCTCCGGCTGCTGGTCTACTACGACCCGCCGGGACTCTGACCCACCCACCAGGGAGGCGCGCATGGACGGCTTCGCATCGCTGCTGGTCCGCTATCCGGAACTTGCCGTGTACCTGGCGCTGGCACTGGGCCACTGGCTGGGCGGCATCAAGGTCCATGGGTTCAACCTCGGCGGCGTCACCGGCTCCCTGCTGGTGGGCATGTTGATCGGCTGGGCCTTCCATGTGCCGGTGGCGGCCACCGCCAAATCGCTGGTGTTCCTGCTGTTCCTGTTCGGCATCGGCTACGAGGTGGGCCCGCGCTTCCTGTCGGCGATGAAGGGCGATGGCTGGCGCTATGCGGTGCTGGCGGTGTTCATGCCAGTGGTGGGGCTGCTGGCCGCCCTGGTCGTCGCCCATGCGCTGAGGCTCGATCCGGGCCTGGCGGCCGGCATGATGTCCGGCGCATTGACCGAATCACCGGCGATGGGCACGGCCAGCGAGGCCATCCAACGCCTGCCCATCGATGACGCGCTCAAGGCCCGCTACATCGCCCATGTCGGCGTTGCCGATGCCTTGTGCTACGTGGCCGGGGCATTGGGGGTGATCCTCACCTGCAACGTGATCGGGCCGCGCCTGCTGCGCCTGGACCTGGTCCACGACGCGCTGGCGCTGGAGCACCGGTTCGGCATCGAACGCTCGGCGGCGGGCATCGCGTCGGCCTGGCAACCTTTCGACACCCGCGCCTATCGCATCGCGCCGGGCATGCGCATCGCCGGTCTGCGCGTGGACCAGGCCGAATGCCTGCTGCCGGGCCTGCGCCTGTTCGTCTATCGGGTGCGCCACGGCCAGTCCCTGGTCGAGCCGGGCCCGGCCACCCGCCTGCATGCCGGCGACCACATCGTCATCGGCGGTCCACGCAAGGCGCTGGTGGAAGTGCTGGGCGAGCGTGCCGAGGAAGTGGACGATCCCGAACTGCTGGACATCCCGATGGCGTCCCACCAGGTGCTGGTCAGCAGGCGTGCGTGGGTCGGGCAGCGCCTGGAACAGATCGCCCGCGACGATGCGGTGCGCGCGGTGTTCCTGCGCCGGATCCGCCGCAACGGCCAATCGATGCCGATCGGCACCCGGACGGTGCTCGAACGCGGTGATGTGCTCGAGCTGATCGGACCGGAACCTGCGGTGGTGCGTGCGGCCGCCGAAGTCGGCCGGATCCTGCACCCGACCACGGCTACCGATTTCGTGGTGGTTGGCATGGCCATCTTCCTCGGCGCGGTGTTCGGCATCGTTGCCGTGGTGCCGCTGGGCACGCTGTCGGTCAGCATCGGCAGCAGCGTGGGCGCGCTGCTGGGCGGCATCGTGGTCGGGCATCTGCGGGTGCGCCGCCCGCTGTTCGGGCGGGTCCCGGACAGCGCGGTCAAGCTGATGCAGTCCTACGGCCTGGCCGCGTTCGTGGCGATGGTCGGGCTGGGCGCCGGCCCGCATTTCGTCGAAGCGGTGCAACAACACGGGCTCGGCCTGTTCCTGGGCGGCATCGGGGTAACCATGACCCCGTTGCTGGCCGGGCTGTGGTTCGGGCACAAGGTGCTGAAGATTCCCGGGGTGCTGCTGCTGGGCGCAATCTCCGGCGCGCAGACCTTCACCGCGGCACTGGCCGCGCTGCAGGAGCGCTCGGACAGTTCCATCGCGGTGATCGGCTACTCCGGTGCCGTCGCCATCGCCCATGTGCTGCTGACCACCTGGGGCACGGTGATGGTGCTGGCGATGGCCTGAGTGCGCGAGGGCGCAGGAAGGTCTCAGCCGCTGCCCGGATCGACGTGGGCCAGCTCGGCCAGGCGGACAAGCGCCGCCACCGACCGCACACCGAACTTCAGCATGATGCGGCTGCGGTGCACCTTGGTCGTCTTCAACGAAATCCCGAGGTCCGCAGCGATCTGCTTGTTCAGGCGCCCGGCAATGACATGCGGCAGCACCTCGCGCTCGCGCGGGGTCAGGCACTGGTAGCGCTGCACCGCGCCCTGCTCGCCACTGCGCCGGGTGCGTGCGCAGGCATCGGCGTCGATGCCGCGCAACACCGCTTCCAGCAGCACCGCCGCATCCACCGGCTTGGTCAGGAAATCCACCGCGCCGGCACGCATTGCCTCGGCACAACTGGGCACGTCCGCGTCGCCGCTGACGAAGATCATCATGGGAGCCTGGCCGCGTTCAGTAAACAGCCGCTGCAGCGCCAGCCCGTCCATTCCGGGCATGTGCAGGTCCAGTACCACGCACCCTGCCGTTTCGGCGTCGTAGCGGGCCAGGAATTCGTCCGAAGAGCCGCTCAGGCTCACCTCCAGCCCATCGGCCCGCAGGCAGCGTCCCATCGCGGCGAGCACGCGCGGGTCATCGTCGACAATGTGCACGACAGCGCTCATGGCATTACTCCATCAAGGGAAGGTCGATACAGAAACAGGCGCCGCCTTCGGGCAGGTTACCCGCGTGGATCTCGCCGCCGTGGGCGCGCAGCAACGTGCGGCAGATCGCCAGGCCCATGCCCATGCCATTGGGCTTGGTGGTGTGGAACGGCGCGAAAATGTTCTCCAGGCGGTCGGCCGCAATGCCGGGGCCGGTGTCGCGCACCTCGATCCGGATGGTCCCGGGCACCGACACGTCGGTGCGCACGGTCAGGACCCGGCGCGGGCTGTCGAGCATGGCATCGCAGGCGTTGATGACCAGGTTGAGCAGCACCTGCTGCAGTTGCACGGCATCGCCCTGGACCCGGCTGAACGGCACCGACAGATCCAGGCGGTACTCCACGCCGCGGTTGATCAGGTCGTTGCGGATCACACGGACCGCGTCGTGCACCAGGTCGTTGACCATGAGTACGCCGAGCGTGCGGGTCTCGCGTCGCAGCAGTGCGCGCAGGCGGTTGATCACTTCACCGGCGCGCTGGTCGTTCTCGACGATGTCCTGCAGGATCTCGCGGATCTCGCCGATCGCGCCCGGGTCGCGGCGCAGGATCCGCAACCCGGCCTGGGCATTGCTCAGGATCGCGGCCAGCGGCTGGTTGAGCTCATGCGCCAGCGAGCCCGAGATCTCACCGATGAGGGTGACCCGCGACATGTGCGCCATGCTTTCGCGCTCGACCGCGATCTCCTGCTCGGCATGCCGCTGCGCGGTCAGGTCGGCGACCGCCAGCACGCCCTGCCACCCACAATCAAGCTCCACCGCGTTGAACAGCAGTTCCACCGGGAATGCCTGCCCGTCACGCCGCAGGCCACGCTCGTCCTGGTCGAGCCGAGCGGCGGCCGCGGGCGTGCTGCGGTGACTGCAGGACCAGATGGCACCGGTAGCATCGGGCAACAGCGCAACCAGCGCGGTGCCTTCGATTTCGCCCTGCGCGTAGCCGAACACCGCCGCCGCACGGTCGTTGGCGTAACGCACCACGCAGTGCCGGTCGACCAGCAGCAAGGCCAGTGGCAGCGCGTTCAGCACGGCCCTCAGCTGGACCTGTTCGCGGGTCGCCGACTCCGGATCTTGCGTAAGCGTCACCATTCTGGCCTCCCAGGCCTGTGCGTGTGCGGTGAATCGTGCATGTGGACTCTCCTTCGACCCCACCCCCTTCAACGCAGCCGCACACCGATGACGCATCACGCTTACCTGGGCGGATTGATCACCACATACTGCACCGTGGTGCCGCTGTACCGTGGCTCATACCAGGTACTGCCGCACTGCTGGTAGGCCATGCCATTGATGACGGTGGTCACGCAGCTGGGCGGCACCGAATTCACGATCGAGCCGATCACCGCCGAGGTCACCGCCACGCCCGCGGTGACCGCCGCCGCCGTGGCGAACGGGTGGTCGTCATAGCGGTTCCAGTGATCGTCGTGGTAATCCACATCGACGTGGACATCCCGATTGACGTTGCGGTTCACGTTCCGGTTGACGTTGCGGTCCACGTTCCGGTTCGCGTTGTGGTTCACATCGCGGTGCGCACCGCCGCCCTGCGGCCGTTGTACCGGCCGGTTGATGTTGGCATGGGCACTGGCGCGTGCCGCACCGCCACCGCCGCCGCGGTGCCCGTGCTGCGCGTTGACCGGCGTGATACCCACCGCGAGCAGGACCAGCAGGCTTGCCGCGCTGGCCAACAGAGGAGTACGGGTCTTGAGCAACATGCGCATGTCAGTTCTCCTGGCCGGCATCGGGGACCACCACGACAACCTCCACCGGCACCAGCTTGATCCGCGCGGCATCGGCCGGTGGAGTGAACTGGAACGCGGTGGCCGGTACCGGCGTGCGCGTATCCCAGGTCAAGCGGGCGCGGTACTGCGGCTGGGCCGGGTCGTCCAGGGAATTGATGATCAGCTTCTTCGGCAGCGAGGTGGCCTTGGAGATCCACACCTGCCAGTCCACCGCATCCTGTTTGAACGCGTACTGCTCCACCGCCTCCCCATCCACGGTGCCGCCGCCGATGTGCAGGGCATTGCGGATGGCGCTCTTGGGTGCCTTGTCGGTGCCCCACAGGAACATGTCGGCCAACGGCATTTCGATGCCATAGCGGGTCGCGGCCTGGTCCACCAGCTCACCCAGCGAGGACCCGACCCCGTCCACCTGCGCGTAGTACTTCAACCGCGGCGAATAGACGGTCAGGGCATTGCCATCGTAGATCAGCTGGCGCAGCTGGCGGTCGCTGCGCAGTTCCAGGAACAACTGGTTGGGCGCCTTGACCTTGTAGGTCACCACCCCGTCCAGCTCGATCTTCTGGCCATCCTCCAGCACCACCTCGGTGCTGGCATCGGAGGTCAGCGAGAACTGTTTGAGTCCGCGCAACGCCGCGCCCATGCGATCCAGCGCGGCCAGCGCTTCGGGATCGCGCTCGCCGGCGTCGGTGCTGGCCGCAGGCGTCCGCGCCGGAGCGGCTGCCAGTGGCAACGCGCCGCCTGCCAGGCCCGCGATCAGCAGGCAGGCAGTGCGGGCTATACAGGTCGCAGGGATGGCCATTGGAGATCTCCGGAAACGGAAGGAAGAACGCGAAATTCAGAACCCGGCGCTGATGGACACGCTCCAGGGATCGCCCTCGAAGCGGTTGCGCACGCTGAACTCACTCAGATAGCGGAACGAAATGTCGACATGCTCGCCGCCGGACCACTTCTTTCCGTAGGTAAGCACGGGCCCCACACCGAACGACCGACCCTTGAAGCCGTCGAGCCGGTCGGCCAGGTCGCTTTCATCATCCTGCACCTGCTGCAGCCAGCCGGCGGCCGCGCCGAATCCCCAGCCACTGGGGGTGCGCTTGACCAGCAGCGCATCGGTGCGCAGTACCAGGCCGTTCTTGTAGTCGGTGTCATCGTTGCGGCTGTACCAGTCCATGCCGCCGAGCACGCTGAACTCCAGCGTCCCCTTCTGGAACAGATGGGTGTAGCCGGCCGCGGGCGACACGGTCCAGACGTTCAGGCCGGGGTTGGCCAGCTTGCCCGGGGTGTACTTGGCGGTGGGCGCATAGACATACAGGCCGAAGGACAGGTGCTGCACTTCGTTGATGTGGAAGCCGGCGATGACCGGCGCGAAGTACACATCGAACAGATTCGAGGCGCTGTCCTGCACGCGCACCTGGTTGCCCAGCGGGCCCTGCAGGTTGGCGGTGACATCGGCGTCGATGTAAGGCACGGTCAGCATGCTGGCGAAGTTCCAGCGGCCGGTCTTTGTCGGCCAGACATACACGCCGGTGGCAGCCCACAGGCTGACATCCGCCTCCAGCCCCAGTGACACCTGGCCGGCGATCGGCGCCGGTCGGCTGGCGCCGATCTTGCCGTCGTACTGCACGTAGCTCAACGACCACTGCATGCCAGGCTCCGGCGGAATCACGCCGACGTAGGAGGTGATCTGCATCCCGGTGATCGAACGTCCCAAACCGCCTTCGACCGCATGCGCCGGCAGGGCAGCCACCAAGGCAAGCGCGCCGAGCAGCATGGCGCTGGCCAGGCAGCTGCGGCGGTACAGCGAAGCGGACGGGGTTGGCATGGCACTCACCTCATTGTTCATCGTTCCACGCAGCGGAAGCCGACGTGGCAGGTGGACGTGTCGATCGGCTGGGCCATCCGCGCGGCCGGCCGGTAACGGCGGCAGTAGTTCGGGGCGCACAGGTGCGAACCACCCTTCATCACCCGTCGTGGCACCGCGCTGCGATCGTTCGGATCATGGCTGCGCTGGCGCTCACCGCCGCGCGGGTTGTCGATCGCGCAGCAGGCTTTG
The DNA here is from genome assembly GCA_002386405.1 of Stenotrophomonas maltophilia. Taxonomy (GTDB): domain Bacteria; phylum Pseudomonadota; class Gammaproteobacteria; order Xanthomonadales; family Xanthomonadaceae; genus Stenotrophomonas; species Stenotrophomonas maltophilia_AD. The sequence continues at coordinate 7,437 of DGIP01000076.1, read as the reverse complement.
CTCTGCAGCTGGTCATGCTGCTGGTACCAGTCGGTGGTCCATTCCCAGACATTGCCGATCATGTCGTACAGCCCGTAGCCATTGGGCGGGTAGCTGCCCACCGGCGAAGTCCAGCGATGTCCGTCTTCTTCCACGTTCAACCACGGAAACTCGCCCTGCCAAGTGTTGGCCTGGTGGCGCCCGCGCACGGTCAGGCTGTCGCCCCACGCGAATTCGGTGGTGTCCTGGCCGCCACGGGCGGCGAATTCCCACTCGGCTTCGGTTGGCAGGTCCTTGCTGATCCAGGCGGCGTAGGCCTGTGCGTCGGCGAAGGTCACGTGCACCACCGGGTGGTCATCCAGCCCGTCCAGCTGGGTGAACGGTCCGCGCGGATGACGCCAGTTGGCACCGGCCACGTAATGCCACCAGTTGTGGGTGTTGGACATGTCCACCGGATGGGAGGGCTGCACGAACACCACCGACGACGGCACCAGCAGCGCCGGATCCGCACCCGGATAGTCGCGAGGGTCCGCGGCGCGCTCGGCCGCTGTCACGTAGCCGGTGGCAGCGACGAACCGCGAGAATTCGCGGTTGGTGACCGGGTAGCGGTCGATCCGGAACGCCCCAACACGCACCTTGTGCGCCGGGCGTTCTTCCGGGTAGTGGTCGTTGGACCCCATCAGGAACACCCCGCCTTCGACCTCGATCATGGTATCGGCCACGACACTCATTCCTGGCCACCCATCGGGCGTGGCTGCGGGCGCGAGCGGGATCGGGATGCGGTTGCTGCCATTGTGTGCTCCATGTAAGGCCTGCGGGTAGATCGGACTCGGTAGACGCAGTAGGCTTTCACCCGAACGGCGCCACGTTGAAGGTCATGCCGGCGATGGCCAGCAGGCCAAGCAGCCACAGCAGTCCGGCGGTGATCAGGGTCAACGAGATCGGGTAATGGCTCTCCCCATGGACCAGGCCCTCGCCGATCATCAGGCTGCGCTCCCTGCGCAGCCCCTGCATGTAGCGGACGTGGTAGATGATGCCGAGCGTGAGCATCACGATGCCCAACGCGACCAGCGCCACCCCGAAGTTGCGCGGGGCATGCGGGTGCAGGGTCACACCCGGCACTTCCAGCATGTGCCCGAAGAACTGGTAGATCGTGAAGCCGAAACCGATCAGAGACAGTGCGGTCCGCATGATCGACATCAAGGTGCGATCCGCACTCATGCGGGTCCGCTGGAACGACATGCCGGTACGCCGCGAGGAAAGCTCCAGCGATGCCTGGTCCGTGCCGCCCAGCGTCTGGCGGGCGTGTTCCATGGCAACTGCCTGCTCGCTCAATGCCTTCTGGGGATCTTTTGCCGTCATTGCCGGGAACCCTTGCCATGCGTGGGGTGAGTGCGCAGCCAATGCGCAGAGAGCCGGGTGAAGGGACCTCGCAGGATGAGGTACGGAACGAACGCCAGCACTACGGCGAGCACGAAAGCCTCAAGCGGATAGCGGAAGCCGCCGTACACGCGAACCTGGTAGATCACGTCCATGACCACGCCGAGCAGCAGGATGCGCGTGGTTGCCGTGACGCCTTCTCGCCACGTAACCAGACGCTCACCGCCGGTGCTGTGCGCGATGAGCCAGGCATAGGGAGGCTTGCCTGCCTTCGCCGCACGAATCCCGTCGATCAGGGCGGTGATCAGCGCCATCGTCGGCTGCAGGAATAGCCGAAAGGTCATCGGACCGTCCGCACGACCGATCATGTCCGTCCAGAAACGCGTCAGGAAATCGATGGCCAGGAGCATTGCCGGGTTCCTATTCACTGGTGCCCAGCTTGGCCGTGGCAACGCAAATGCACATCGGGATAGGTACTGCACCGGCTTCAGTATTTTTACTGCGCCGCCAACGATGGGACACAAGGGTATGCTCATCCCGCATGAGCCAGGACAGCTACTCACTGATGCGCGGGGGCCTGGTGCACCGCCTGCTGCACGCCAGCGGTGCGCTGCACGGCAGCCGGCGCCTGTCGTGGTGGCTTGCCGCAGCACTGATGCTGGTCACCTTCGTGCCGCTGCTGCTGCTGGCCAACGCAGGCGGCATGCTGCTGCCGCGTGCCGCCGCCATGGCGCTGCTGGGCGACTACGCCACCCTGTTCCGCCTGCTGCTGGCCCTGCCGCTGCTGGTGCTGGCCGCGCCCCGCGCCGATGCGTTGTTGCACGGCGCCCTGCGCCAGCTCACCCACGCAAGCCTGGTCCCTTCTCGCCGCCAGCCCCGTATGCAGGCACTGCTGGCCACTATCCGAGGTTGGCGCGACAGCCGCTGGCCGGAGCTGGCGTGCATAGTGCTAGCCTTTCTACCGTCGTTCCTGCAGGGCGGCGTGGTCAGCCTGCTGCCGGGTGTACCCGACTGGCGCAGCCACGCCGGTGTCACAACCCCTGCGGGGTACTGGTATGCATGGGTGGGAATGCCGATGTTCCGGCTGGTCGGCCTGCTGTGGCTGTGGCGCTTCCTGTTGTGGACGCTGCTGCTCGCGCGATTGCCCACGGTGGGGCTGACCCTGCACGCCGAGCACCCGGACCGCACCGGCGGGCTGGCGTTTCTGGGCCTGGCCCAGGAGCGTTTCAGCATGCTGAGCGCGGCCGGCGCCTTGATCCTGTCCGGTGCCTGCCTCAACCACATGACCTATCTCGACGCTTCGCTGTACTCCATGCGCCACCTGCTGGCGGGTTACGTGATTGGAGCGACCCTGTTCCTGCTTGCCCCGCTGCTGCTGCTTACCCCGACCCTGATCCGCGCGCGGCGCCATGCGCTCTATCGATTCAGCGCCCTGGGCAACCGCGCGGCCGCAGCGTTCGACCAGCGCTGGAAAGCGGCCAGCGAGGACACGGCCGGCAGCGAGTCCCTGCTGGACCACAACGACGCTTCGGCCTTTGCGGATTTCAGCGCTGTCTACCAAGGCACGGCGGAAATGTCGGTGGTGCCGGTCAGCCGCTGGAACCTGCTGGGAATGGTGCTGCCGGCGGTGGTGCCGCTGCTGCCGCTCACGCTGGTGGCGATGTCGGTGGACGACCTGGTTGCCAAGCTCGCCGGCATTCTGATCTGAGCCGGTGCACGCCGCTCAGAGCGAGCGCGACACGAACCGCTCGCCACGCAATGCGGCCTGGACGGCCAGTGCCAGGTCATCACCTGCATCGGATTTGAGCACGTAGCTGCAGGGACCCAATGCCATCGCCTGGTCCACCATCTGTGGCTCGGCATGCACTGTGATGAAAACCACGCCGAGTACCGGCCGCTGCACGCGCAACCGGCGCGCGGCTTCCAGGCCGTTGAGCTCGGGCATGGCTATGTCGGTCACCACTACATCGGGCAGCATGCTCTGGGCGGCCTTGACCAACGACGCGCCGTCCTGGACCAGGCCGATCACCTCGAACTCTTCGGCCAGCAGCCCACGCAGCTGGCGCCCCATGGCGGAGCCATCTTCGGCCAGCAGCACACGGGCAGCATTCATGGGTTCCGCCAAGGCATCGCGTGCCCTGATGGTGTGCCGCAGCGGGGACGGTAACAAGGGAAAAACAACCGGGCGGGGGCAAGTAAATCTACTTGCCCACCGCCGCCGGGGGCCATCAGTGGCGGATAAGCCCTTCGTGCTCGGCCTTGCGCACCAGCTCCAGCGTGCCGTGCACGCCCAGCTCCTGCATGATCGCGTACTTGTGAGACTCGATCGTGCGTACCGAAACCCCCAGCTCATACGCAATCTGCTTCGAGCGTAACCCCCGTGCCACGTACTCCAGGATGCGAAGCTGCTTGTCGGTCAGCACATACTGCTGCCGGCCCGCGTTGTTGATGGCATCCACCGCCAGTGTCGGGGTGACATAGGTGTGCCCCCCCATCACGCCGGCAAGCGCACGCACCAGCTCCTCGCCCGCCGCACTCTTGAGCACATAACCACGGGCGCCGGCGCGGATCGCCTCGGCGGCCATGCTCGACTCATCATGCATGGTGAGGAACACCACCGGCATCTCGTAGCCCTCCTCACGCATTCGACGAAGCGCCTGGATGCCGGTCAAACCCGGCATGCTGATGTCGGCGACCACTACGTCCGGAGGATCGCGGCGGACAGCCTCCACCAGTTCTTCACCGGAGGACACCAGCTCGATCGAGTCGAAGCGGTCTTCCAGCAGATGTTCGATGCCCTGGGCCACGACCCTATGGTCATCGGCCAATACCACGCGGCGATATCGACTCTCCGCCGTCGAATACGAAACCTGCATGTTGTCGTCTCCTGTGTCATCAATCGTCCCCTGATTGAAGTGCTCTGCGGACCAACCGTGGCGGCAGCCGCGTACAACGCCTCGACGATGCTGGCGGCGGCGTGATGATGCCGTGAGTATTGCCCACAGTGTGACGCACGTTCATAACGGTTCAGCGGCGCAATGTTTCCCGGGGACTTTCGCCGAACACATCGCGATACATGAGCGAGAAGCGACCAAGGTGGGAAAATCCGAAGCGTGTCGCCACTTCGGTCACCCCCACCGCACCACCTGCGTGGCGCAGCGCACTACGTGCCAGGTTCAGCCGTGCCAACTGGTGCCAGTGACATGGGCCGTGCCCATAGGCATCCCGGAAAAGCCGCTCCAGTTGGCGTTCCCCAACGCCCAGGTGATGCGACAGCGCCCGGCTATCGTAGGGATTTTCCAGCTGCGACTTCAGATAGGCCTCGGCCTGACGCACGATCGCGTCGCGGCGGCGCTCGGTGCAGCTGCCCAAGCCCCGTCGCTCAGGCCCGCCATCTGACGCCGCCACCGCATCGATGAATATGTTCAGGAGGCTATCGGCCTGCCTGTCCAGCTCCCTGGGTGGAACGATACCCTGCCAGCCAGCAGCGTCCTGCAGCACGTTGAACACTCCCTCACGCAGGTTGCGTGCAGCGTGTGGCGCTGCCGCGCGACTGTACCAGCCGCTGCGCGGCAGACGCAGCTCGCGCCCGATCCGAGGCACCGCTTCGCGCTGCAGCACGGCGCGGGGAATAAGCATGACCGCCCATTGCCAGCCACCGGGGCTGGGCCGTACGTTCAATTCGCTGTCCTCGGCAAACACCATGATCTGCCCCGCCGGGATCCAGCGTCCGTTGGCCCACATGGGTTGCGCGCAGCTGACGGCAAGGGCCAATGCGACCATGCCCGGGCTGAAACTTCCGCTGGCGAAGATCGGTAGCGTATAAGCGCCGCTGTCCAAGCTGAATTCCGGAAAGACCACGCGTTGTACGCAGGCTCGAAAGTGGCCGGCCGCCAGCAGCCGCTGCTCGAACCGGGTATCGCGTACAACTCCCAGTAGCGCATCCGCATCAAATCCGTCCACCACGAAGCGGCTGTATGGAGACATTGGTTCGTCCATCGTCTGCTCCCATATCTTGTCGGAATGTGGATAGCGCGAGGCGGGTCAAGCTGCTCTCATCGGGTGGATTGTGAGGCGGCTGCGACAATGCGACAAGCATTGATCGCACTACCCGAGTTCGTACCACGTTATGGCGCATGGATTGCCGGTGTGGTGATCCGCGCATCTCCCCCCCCGAGGTGCAGAGTGCAGGCCAGCAGTCACGTCAACCAGGTAGGCGTTCCCGCGCCCGATGCCGCCAACAGCGACTTGTCCATGCGACGACGCCAGCGCCTGACATCGCCTTCACTGAACGTACACATACTTGTAACGAATGTGCTTCCGCTGCTGATTGGCTGCATGCTCGGCCATTGGTTGCCCACGCTTGACCAGGCGCCGCAATTGCACGTGGTGTGGATACCCGGTCCGCTACTCTTGAGCTGGCTGCTGTTGACACCGAGAAGCCAGTGGCGCGCCTGTATCCTTTCCGCCTGCGCCGGCACGGTGCTCTCGCTCCTGCTGGTGCCGCTGTCGGCGTTGCCGCGCCTGCTGGCCAGCCTGGGTGAGTTCGCGATGGTGGCGATGGTGGCATGGCTGCTGTTGCGCTGGCGCGCTGAACGCGCTGCCCTGGAGGACTACCGCGACCTGACCCTGTTCCTGCTGCTGGCCTGCGTGCTGCTGCCGCTATGCGGCGCGTGGTGGTACGCCCTGGCGCTGGGGGGGCGCGGGGCTGCACTGGCACCGGACGTCATGCGCGAATTCGCCCTTACCAGCAGCGTCAGCTACCTGCTGCTGGTACCTGCCCTGGTCAACGTGGCCCGGATCCTGGATGCGCCCGAGCGCCGCCACGGCTGGCACTGGCAGAACGCGGGCCTGGCCCTGGTGCTGATGGCCATGCTGGTGGTGCTGTGGACGGTGGACTGGCGCGACGGCGTGGTCACCCCGCTGCTCACCCTGGCGCCGATACCCCTGCTGGTCTGGGCGTTGATCGTGTTCGGCATCGCCGGCGCCTCGCTGACCATGGTCGTGGTCGCCGTACTGGGCATGCAGCTGGGCCTGGAAGCGATGGGGCCGTTCGGCTTCTGGACACCCGAACGCAACCTGCTCACCGGCCAGGCCTGGACGCTGTGCACCGGCTTTGCCCTGCTGTTCCTGGGCGCGCTGTCCGAGCAGAAGCTGTCCAACCGGATCAAACTGCAGCGCGCTTACGCACGCCTTGGCGAAGTGACCGGGCGCATGCTGGTGGTGCAGGAAGAGGAACGCACCCGCATCGCGCGCGACCTGCACGACGACGTCAACCAGTCGCTGGCCGCGATCTCGATCCGGCTCAGCACGCTGCGCAACCACATCCCACCGGCCGAGCGCCCCAGCGTGGTGGAGCTGCAGGACCAGCTGCTGTCGGTCTCCAACGACATCCGGGCCATTTCGCACGAACTGCACCCCAGCATCCTGCGTTTCACCGGGCTGGCCAGCGCGCTCGATGCGTTCTGCATCAAGCGCAATGCGCGGGGGCGGCTGCGCCTTCGCTGCAGCATCGAGGACGCGCCGCGGCTGAACGACGAACAGGAGCTGAGCCTGTTCCGCATCGTGCAGGAGGCGGTCAACAACGTGGACAAGCACGCGCGCGCCAGCGTGGCCGACGTGCTGGTGTGCGTGCGCGGGCAGAACGTGGTGCTGCGGGTGGATGACGATGGCGTTGGCATCCTGGCCAGCCACCTGCGGCGCACGCCCGGGCTGGGCCTGATCAGCATGGAAGAGCGCGCGCGGCTGCTGGCCGGCACCCTGCACGTGGGCACCAGCCCGCTCGGCGGTGCGCGGATCGAGGTGCGCTTCCCCCTGCGCGACGCCGCGCCACGCGGTGCGGCCGGCCCGTAGAACGCTGTGTATGGAGACTCCCATGCCCTTACTTCGCAAGGCGTCCTGGCTGACCATGGCCGCGCTGCTCGCCGGTTGCGCCACCGGGCCCCTGACCGGCCCATCACCGGCGGTGCTTCCCTCTGCGTTGCCACCGCAGCCGGCGCCGGTCCCGGAGCTGCGCCCGGGCGTCCCGGCCGGCTACCTCGGCCGTGCCCTGCCCGACAGCCTGAGATCGGAAGAGCG
>DGIP01000329.1 GCA_002386405.1 Stenotrophomonas maltophilia | reverse complement strand
ACCTGACCCACCTGGAGCGGGCCAGCGGCTGACGCTCAGCCGATCCCGGCCCAGCGCAGCGCGGCCGCCGCCGCCGCGCCCAGCACCACCACCGCCAGGAACGGCAGCCGCAGCAGCAGCGCCACGGCCGCCACGGCCAGCGCCCCCAGCCGCGCATCCAGCACCACCGCCGCACCGGCGGCCACGGCATTCATCGCGGTCAACGAGGCCAGCAGGCCGATCGTGAGCGTACCGGCGACCCGGGTCATGCGCGGCGATTCAAGCCAGCGCGCCGGCACCAGCCACCCGGCCAGCTTGATCGCATAGGCCGCCACGCAGCCCAGCAGCAACCACCCCCACACGCTCATGCCCGATCCTCCGGCGCAGCCGGCGCCACATCCGGCTCCAGCCCTTCATCGCGTGGGCCGGGCACCAGCGCGCCCCACAGCGCGGCCACCGCCGCCGCCAACAGGATCGGAATGCCGGGCGGAACCCACGGCAGCGCCAGCACCGTGACCAGCGCGGCCACGATCGCGATGGCCACCGCATCGCGCTGGCGCAGCCGTGGCCACAGCAACGCCAGGAACGCTGCCACCGCGGCACCGTCCAGGCCCCACCGGCGTGGATCGCCCAGCGCGTCGCCGGCCATCGCGCCGACGGCGGTGAACAGGTTCCAGAGCACGAACACGCCCACACCGGCGGTCCAGAAGCCGCGTCGCTGTTCCAGCGGCAGGGTCTGGCTGGAGGCGGTGGCCGCCGATTCATCGATGGTGATCTGCGCGCCCACCCCGCGCCGCCAGCCACGCAGGCCCAGCATCCGGTTCATCTGCATGCCGTACACCGCGTTGCGCACGCCCAGCAGGGTGGCGGCGGTAAACGCAGCGGAGCCGGCGCCGCCACCGGCGATGACGCCAATGAACGCAAACTGCGAGCCGCCGGTGAACATCAACAGGCTCAACGCCTGCGCCTGCCACGGGTTCAGCCCGGCCGCCACCGCCAGCGCGCCAAAGGAAATGCCATACAGGCCAGTGGCCACGGCAATGGAAAGGCCGACTTTCACGGCAGGGGACGCACGCCAGTTCATCATCGGATCATGCCAGCAGCGGCGCGGGGCCGCAGCCCTGTCACGCGCAGGCCCGGCCCCGAGCCAGTACACTCCCCGCCCGCGTCCCGCTTTGTGCTGCCTGCCTGATGACCGATCCGATCCGACTCGACAAACGCCTGACCAGCCTGATCGGCTGCTCCCGGGGCGACGCCCAGCGCTTCATCGAGGGGGGCTGGGTCACCGTCAACGGCGTGGTGGTCGAACAACCGCAGGCCATGGTCACCGATGAGGTGGTGGTGCTGCGCGAGAACGCCGAGGCGACCCGCGCCGAAACGGTCAGCATGCTGCTGCACAAGCCGGCCGGCATGCGCGCCGATGAACTGTGCGCGCTGGTCACGCCCGAGACCCGCAGCGAACTGGATGCCACCGGCGTGGTCCTGCTGCAGCGGCACTTCCACGCCCTGCAGCTGGTGATGCCGCTGGCCGACGAAGACAGCGGTCTGGTGGTGGTGAGCCAGGACGGCCGCGTGGTGTCGCACCTGAAGGACCGTGGCGCGACGCTGGAGCAGGAATACCTGGTCGAGGTCAGCGGCGAACTGGTGCCCTACGGCATGAAGCGGCTTGCGCACGGCCTGAGTTTCCGCAACTGGCCGCTGCCGCCGTGCAAGGTCAGCTGGCAGAACGAAACCCGGCTGCGCTTCGCGATCAAGCCGGTGGCCCCCGGCCAGCTGCGCGACATGTGCCGGCAGGTCGGGCTGGACGTCATCAGCGTGCGTCGCCTGCGCATCGGCCGGGTGGCGATGGGCAAGCTGGCCCCGGGCCAGTGGCGTTACCTGGCCCCGGACGAACGCTTCTGACCCGCGCACGCCGCCCGCAGAAGCCACTCTGGCGCCGCGTGCTGCGTGGCGTGGGCATCCTGTTGGCGATCCTGACCCTGCTGGTGCTCAGCGGCCTGCTGCTGGGCGATCACCTCACGCCCAAGGCGAAGGGACCGCACAGCAGCGTGCTGCCGCTGCAGCCGGCGCAGAGTGCGATCGATCGCGAGCTGGTGCGCCTGCAGGCCGCGCACCCCGATCAGTCCGGCGTGGCCTTCCTGTCCGAAGGGCTGGATGCGTATGCCGCGCGCGCGGTGATCACCCGCCATGCCGCACGCAGCCTGGACCTGCAGTACTACATCTGGAAGGACGACCTGATCGGCCACCTGATGGCGCAGGAGCTGTACCAGGCGGCCCAACGGGGCGTGCGCGTGCGCCTGCTGCTGGATGACATGAACGCGCAGGACAAGGATGCGTTGATGATGGCGCTCGATGAGCACCCCAACATCGAGATCCGCCTGTACAACCCGTTCCGCAACCGTGATGGCCTGTGGCGGCTGGTGGAAATGGTGCAGCGCTTCTTCAGCGTCAACCACCGCATGCACAACAAGCAGTGGATCGCCGATGGCCGGGTCGCCATCGTCGGCGGGCGCAACATCGGCGAGGAATACTTCAGCGCGCGCAGCGATGTGAACTTCCGCGACCTGGACCTGATCGTGGCCGGCAAGGCGGTGCAGCAGGCCAACACGATCTTCGACGCGTACTGGAACAGCGATGCGGCGGTACCCGTGGCCGCCCTCGCCTTCCACACCCCCGCCCAGCTGCGCCTGCTGATGCTCGAGTCGGCGCATGAGGCGAAGCTGGCGGCCGCCAGACCCTATCTTGAGCGCGTCGAGCGTTCGCCGGCAGCGCGTTCGTTCTACACCGATGCGGTCGAGCTGCACTGGTCACCGGGCGTGGAAATCGTGTCCGATCCGGCGATGAAGCACCGCCGCGACGACCCCGCCAACTGGCTGGTCACCCGGCTGGTGCGCGAACTTGAAGCCACCCGGCACAAAGCGCTGTTGATCTCGCCCTACTTCGTGCCGGGCGAGGAAGGCACGCGCGGGATGGCTGCGATGGTGAAGCGTGGCGCCTACGTGGGCGTGGTCACCAACTCACTGGCCGCCAATGACGTGGCGGCCGTGCACAGCGGCTACATGCATTACCGCGCACCGCTGCTGCGCGATGGCGTGCACCTGTACGAACTGCGCTCGCGAGGCCCGGGCGGCGGCAGCGGCGGCCTGTTCGGCAGCAGCGGCGCCAGCCTGCACACCAAGGCGTTCATGATCGACGACCAACGTGGTTTCGTGGGCTCGTTCAACCTGGACCCGCGTTCTGCGTATCTCAACACCGAGATGGGGGTGTTGTTCGATGACCGGGAACTGGCCGCGCAACTGCGCGCGGAATATCTGCGCCTGGCCGACCCGAAGCAGAGCTATTGGGTGACGCTGGATGCCGATGACCAGGTGCGCTGGCTGGATCGCGCGGAACAGCCGCCGGTGCTGCTGGACCGCGAGCCGGATACGTCGTTCTGGCAGCGTGCGAGCGCGCGTGTGATCAGCTGGTTGCCGTTGGAATCCCAGCTTTAGGAGCAGCCACGCAGGGCGTGG
>DGIP01000267.1 GCA_002386405.1 Stenotrophomonas maltophilia | reverse complement strand
CGAAGCGGGCCAGCAGGGCGCGGCGGGGGGCCGGGGCGCCACCGGCCAGGACCAGGCGCAGCAGCGCCTCGGTGGAGCAGTGCAGGTCATCGGGCATCCGCTCAGGCTAGCCCGCACACGACGACGGCGCCCTGGGGCGCCGTCGTGTTGTTGCGTCAGGTTTTCCCGCGGTTATTGCGCGTCGGGGTGCTTGGCCGAATAGCCGACCAGGACCGGCTTCACGCCCTGCATCACCAGCGCATAGCTGACCTTGTCGAAGGTGCGGAACACCATCGCGTGGGCAGCGTACTCGTCGGGCAGGGAGACGCGCCCGGCACCGGTGGTGAGCGAGTCGTCCATGCGCGAGGAGCCCGGGTACTTCATGCGATGCGCCACATGCCGCCCCTGGCGCCACAGCGAGACCACGGTCCCGTTGTCGATGCCGTCGGCGCTGCCGGCCGAGATCGCGATGACATCGCGCGGGCCGCCGGCCAGGTACATGTCGGTGACCGCCAGCACGCGGATGTCCAGGCCTTCGGTCTGGGCAGCGATGGCGTGCGGGAAGAACTGCAGGTCGTACGGGGTGGCTTCCACCGGCACCAGGCGGTCGCCGGCGCGCACTTCACGCCCGTCGGTCCGGCCCTGCAGCGTGATGGAGGTCACTTCCGACTTGCCGTCCGGCAGCTTCACCACCGTGCCCACGTTCAGCTGGGCCAGCTCGTAGCCCAGCATCTCGTTGCGCTTGCTCGGCGCGGCCACGAAGTTCTTCCAGAGGTTGCCGCTGCCCGGGGTGACATCCCCGTTGGCGGTCAGGTCCTCGGTCGGCTTGGGCAGCGAATAGCGCACGGTCGGTCGGACCACGGCCCAGCGCTGGCCCACCTGTGCCCCTTCCAGCCCCCGCACATAGGCGGTCTGGCCGGTGGTGGCGCGCAGGCGGTTGTCTTCGAGGGCAACCACGTAGGGCAGCGAGTCGATCTCGTCCACCACGCTGAGCTGCTTCAGGAAGGGTTCGACCTGGCTGAGCGGGATCGCATTGATCGGCGCTTCCTGGCGCGGGCCGGGCTGGGCCACGACGCGGTCCAGGTAGGCCAGGCTCAGCACGTCACCTGGATAGATGAGGTGCGGGTTCTTGACCTGCGGGTTGGCTTGCCAGATTTCCGGCCACAACCACGGCTTTTTAAGGAAGCGCGCGGAAATGTCCCACAAGGTATCGCCCTTCTGGACGACGTAGGTTTCCGGGTGCCCGCCATTCACTTCAACGGCGGTAGCATAGGTAGCGACGGTCAGCATCGCGACGGCGACGACCGTACGAGTTCTTTCAAACATAGGTGTGGTGCCTGATTCCCCAACAGGTTCGAGCACTATAGTCCAGAAACCGGGGCGCAAGGCAAGCGTTGGCGATAGAATTGCGACGTACGCCGCTTTCAGGGCGCCCCCAAACGGTATTTGCCATGGCTATCCTGCCCATTCTCGAGTTCCCGGACCCGCGCCTGCGCACCAAGGCTGCGCTGATCGACGCCGCCGAAGTGACCACCCCGGCCTTCCAGGAACTGATCGACAACATGTTCCAGACCATGTACGAGGCCCCCGGCATCGGCCTGGCCGCGTCCCAGGTGGACGTCCACAAGCGCTTCATGGTCATCGACGTCAGCGAAGAGAAGGACACCCCCCGGGTGTTCATCAACCCGGAGATCGTGGCCAGCGAAGGCGGCCAGGTCTACCAGGAAGGCTGCCTGTCGGTGCCCGGCATCTTTGCCGACGTGACCCGCGCCGACACCATCACCGTGCGCTTCCTGGACCGCCAGGGCGTGGCCCAGGAGCTGACCACCGACGGCCTGCTGGCCGTGTGCGTGCAGCACGAGATGGACCACCTGGACGGCAAGCTGTTCATTGATTACCTGTCTCCGCTCAAGCGCGAGATGGTCCGCAAGAAGCTGGCCAAGTCGCGCAAGCACGTTGCCTGACCTGGCCACGCCGCCCGACCGGTTGTTCGGCGCCGCGCCCCGGCGCCGTTTTTCTTTCTGCAAGTGGGAACGCCATGAAGATTGTCTTTGCCGGAACGCCTGAGTTCGCCGTCGCCTCGCTGCGTGCCGCCGCGCGCCACCACGAGGTGGTGGGCGTGTACACCCAGCCGGACCGCCCGGCCGGCCGTGGCCGTGGGCTGATGCCCTCGCCGGTGAAGCTGGAGGCGATCGCCCGCGGCATTCCGGTGTTCCAGCCCGAATCGCTCAAGACCGCCGAGGCCCAACAGCAGCTGCGCGACCTGCAGCCGGACCTGCTGGTGGTGGTGGCCTACGGGTTGATCCTGCCCAAGGCAGTGCTGGCCATTCCGACCCACGGCTGCTGGAACGTGCATGCCTCGCTGCTGCCGCGCTGGCGCGGTGCCGCGCCGATCCAGCGCGCCATCCAGGCCGGCGATACCGAAACCGGCGTGTGCCTGATGCAGATGGAAGCCGGGCTGGACACCGGCCCGGTGCTGCTGCGCCAGCACACCCCGATCCAGGCCGGTGAACTGGGCGGTTCGCTGCACGACCGCCTGGCCGAACTGGGCGCGCAGGTGCTGTCCGACGGCCTGGGCCTGCTGCGCGCCGGCCTCAAGCCGATCGCCCAGCCGCAGCCGGAACAAGGCGTGACCTACGCGCACAAGCTGGACAAGGCCGAAGCGCGACTGGACTGGTCGCAGGATGCGCAGGTGCTGGAGCGCACCGTGCGTGCCTTCAACCCGTGGCCGATTGCCGAAGCCCAGCTGGCCGGCGAGCGCGTGCGCATCCACGGCGCGGTGGCGCTGGCCGACAACCAGGGCAAGGCCCCGGGCACCCTGCTGGCGGCCGGCCGTGACGGCATCGACATCGCCTGTGGCCAGGGCGCCCTGCGCCTGCGCGTACTGCAGCGGGAGGGGGGCAAGGCGATCACCGCCGCCGACTACCTCAATGCCCGCCGCGACCTGGCCGTGGGCAGCTGAGATGGCCCAGCCCCGCCAGAACAAACCGTCCCCCGCGCTGTCCGGCCTGGCCCCGGGCGTACCCACCCGCGTGCTCGCCGCCCGCGTGCTGGCCCAGGTGATCGGCCGTGGCCGCTCGCTCAAGGCCGAACTGGCCACCGCGCTGCCCAGCCTGGACGACAGCCGCGACCGCGCGCTGCTCGAAGCCCTGTGCTTTGCCGTGCTGCGCCGGCGCACCGCCTATGACGCCGCCCTGGCCCAGTGGATGCAACGCCCGCTGGGCGTGCGCGAGGACGAACTGCGCGCGCTGCTGCTGGTTGGCTTCGCCCAGCTCGATGCGCTCGAGCTGCCCGCACATGCCGCACTCTCGGCCACGGTCGATGCCGCCCGCGCGCTGGGCAAGGAGCGCCAGGCCGGGATGGTCAACGCATTGCTGCGCCGTGCCCAGCGTGATGGCATTCCGCCGCTGCCGGCGCGCGAGGCCTTCCCGCAGTGGATGGCCGAGCAGATCGAACAGGACTGGCCCGAGCAGGCCGACGACATCTTCACTGCCAGCCTGCAGCCGGCCCCGCTGTGGTTGCGGGTCAACCGCCAGCATGGCAGCCGCGAGGCGATGCTGGAGCAGCTGGAAGCGGCCGGCATCGCCGCCGAGGCCAGTGAGCTGGGCGGCGATGCGATCCGCCTGCCGGTTCCGGTGGCCGTTTCGGCATTGCCCGGGTTTGCCGATGGCGCGCTGTCGGTGCAGGACCTGTCGGCGCAGCAGGTAGCCGATGCGCTGGCCGTGCCCAAGGGCGCGCGAGTGCTCGATGCCTGCGCCGCCCCGGGCGGCAAGTCGGCGCACCTGCTCGAGCGCGACCCCAGCCTGCGCCTGCTGGCGCTGGACATCGATGCACGCCGGCTCAAGCGCATCAGCGAAACCTTCGCACGCACCGGGGTGGGCGAACACGCCCAGGTGCGGGCGGCCGATGCCACCGACCCGGCCAGCTGGTGGGACGGGCAGCCGTTCGACGTGATCCTGCTGGATGCCCCGTGTTCGGCCACCGGCATCATCCGCCGCCAGCCGGACGTGCTGCTGCACCGCCGCGCCACCGACATCCCGGCGCTGGTCGCGCTTCAGGCGCGCCTGCTGGATGCCTGCTTCGGCATGCTCGCCCCGGGCGGCACCCTGCTGTACGCGACATGCTCGATCCTGCGCGACGAAAACCAGTTCCAGATCGAAGCCTTCCTGCAGCGCACCCGCGGCGCGGGATTCCTGCCACTGGGTGACGCTTACGGTCACGATTCCTGGGCCGGGCGCCAGCGCCTGCCCGGCGAACACGGTGCTGACGGCTTCTTCTACGCGCGTCTGCTAAAGAAGGGGTAATACGGCACCGTTAGAATCGCGCCCATGCTGAAAACACGCGAATCCCGGGAGTTCTGGTTGCTTGCCCTGATGGCCCTGCTGGTGCTGGGGGCCGGGCTGGGCATGCGCGACCCGTGGCCCTCGGACGAGCCGCGCTTTGCGCTGGTGGCCAAGCAGATGGTGCTGAGCGGGGACTGGCTGTTCCCGCACCGGGGTACCGAGCTGTACTCGGACAAGCCGCCGATGTTGATGTGGCTGCAAGCCGCGCTGTACACCGTGCTGCGCGACTGGCGGGTGGCGTTCCTGCTGCCCACCCTGTTGGCCGCGCTGGGTACGATGGCCCTCGTGTACGACCTGGGCCGCCGGCTGTGGACCCGCAAGGTCGGCCTGTATGCCGCCTGGGCGCTGCTGTTCGCCGTGCACTTCACCTTCCAGGCCAAGAAGGCCCAGATCGACCCGCTGGTGGTGTTCTTCATCACCCTGGCCAACTACGGCATGCTGCGCCACCTGCTGTGCGGGCCGGCCTGGCGCTGGTGGTGGCTGGGCTGGTTCGCCGCCGGGCTGGGGGTGATCACCAAGGGCGTGGGCGTGCTGGCGCTGCTGATGCTGGTGCCGGCGCTGGCCGCCGTGGCCATGGGCTGGTCGCGGGTGCGGCTGGACCTGCGCGACGGGCGGTTCTGGGTGGGGCCGCTGGCCTTCCTGGCCGCCATTGCGCTGTGGCTGGTGCCGATGGTGCTGGCCGCCACTGCCAGCGGCGCGGCCGAGTACCGCGCCTACATGGACGACATCCTGTTCCGGCAGACCGCCAAGCGCTACGCGCAGTCCTGGGACCACCACCAGCCGTGGTGGTACTTCCTGGCCACCATGCCCTCGATGTGGATTCCGGCGTTCCTGCTGGTGCCATGGGCGATTCCGGCCTGGTGGCGGCGCCTGCGCCGGCGTGACCCGCGCTACCTGCTGCTGCTGGGCTGGTGGCTGCTCATCGTGCTGTTCTTCTCCATTCCGCATGGCAAGCGCGATGTCTACATCCTGCCGGCGCTGCCGATGTTCTGCCTGGCGCTGGCGCCGTTGCTGCCGGGGCTGCTGCGCCGGCGTGACGTGCAATGGGTCCTGGGCGGGTTCGCCGCGCTGCTGACGGTGGCGCTGCTGGGCGTGGGCGTGGCGATGCTGGGTGGCGAGCCCGGCTTCGAACGCAAGCTCATCCTCGAACGTGGCATCGATGCCTCGGTGACCGCCGCGCTGGGCTGGGTCGGCATCGCGCTGGGCAGCTGGGGCGTGGTCAGCCTGGTCTTCAGTGGGCGGCGCCGATTCCACCTGGCGGTGATCTCGATCCTGGCCATGGCCTGGGTGGCCTACGGGCTGGTGGGCTACCCGCTGTTCAATGATTCCAGTTCCGCGCGCGGTCTGATGCGCCAGGCGGGCGAACGGATCGGCCCGGATGCGGAGCTGGGCCTGGTCGGCTGGAAAGAGCAGAACCTGCTCATGTCCGACCGCCCTGTACGCACCTTTGGCTTCAAGCGACGCTGGTACCACCAGCTGCAGGACGGCAGGGCGTGGCAAGCGCAGGCGCCCGGGCAGCGCTGGCTGCTGGTACAGCAAGCGGCACTGCTGGATTGCGTGGACCGGTCACAGGCCGAGCGGGTAGGCGTGGCCAACCGGCGTGGCTGGTGGCTGGTGCCGGCCCATGCCTTTGTCGGGCCCTGCCAGCCCAGCGCCGTGGACCTGGCCCGGATCCGCCTGGAGCAGGGCAAGGAAGACGGCGAAGACTAGCCGCACGCTCATGGATCATTCCCGACCGATCAGCGACAATGCCGACCGCTCCGCCCGAACCGCATTGAACGTGACCCACGCGCTTTCCCGTCCTGCCGGCGTCAACCCTGTCCTGGCATGGGTATTCACGGTGGCGCTTGGTCTTTCGCCGGTGCTGTTGATGTCGACGATGGATGGCGGCAGCGCGGGCTACTACGGGCTGGTGCTGCTCAGCTTCATCACCCTGGCCTGGGTGCGCCGCCCTGCCGTGGGCAGTACCTGGTGCGACAACCGCCGCGAGTACCTGTGGATGGTGCTGGGCATGGCGGTGATGCTGGTGGGCGTGCTGGTCAGCCTGGGCGTGCATGGCATCTGGAAAGGGTCGGAGGTCGAGAAGGCCGTGCGCCTGCTGACCGTGGGCCTGATCCTGGCCGCACTGCTGCGCATGCCGCGCCATATCCTGGCGCATGCGGCGTTCGGCCTGCTCGGCGGCATCTGGTATGCGGTGATCAACGTGGCCTGGCTGGTGCTGAGCACCGGGGCGCGACCGCAGACCCGGCAGTTCAATGCAGTCACCTACGGCGACCTGACCCTGCTGTTCTCGGTCATTTCCTTCCTGCTGCTGGGCCTGCGCATCACCCGTTTCCGCCGCACCGAGTTCGCGCTGAAGCTGGTTACCGGCATCGCCGGCATCGGGGCCTTCCTGGCCACCCAGACCCGTGGCGGGCTGCTGGCCATTCCGTTCTTCCTGTTCATCGCCCTGCTTGTCCAGGGGCGGCGCATGAACCGTTTCAAGGTCCTGGCGGCCGCACTGCTGCTGGGCGTGGCCGGCATCATCGTGGCCAGCGACGCCTCCATGCGTGAGCGCATCCACCTTGGGGTGAGCGAGTTCGACCAGTGCCAGGTGGCGCACCTGTCCGATACGTCGGTGTGCATCCGCCTGCAGCTGTGGAGCGCGGCCGGGCACATGATCCGCAGCGAGCCGGTGTTCGGCATCGGCGGCGGCGACCGCTTCCGCGAAGAGCTGGCGCAGCTGGCCGAGGCCAAGCAGGTCACCCCCACGGTGGCGCGCGACTTCGGTGAAACCCACAACGACCTGCTGTACTTCCTGGCCACCTATGGCGTGCTGGGCGGGTTGGGACTGGTGCTGCTGTACATCGCGCCGGGCTGGGTGTTCGCCAAGCGCCTGCGGCTGGGCGTGACCGACCGGCCAACCCGCCTGTTCGCGGGTGCGGGCCTGATGATCTGCGTGGGCTTTGCGGTGTTCGGCCTCACCGAAATGATGTTCCGCGACATGCGCACTGCCTCGTTCTACGCCACCTGGATCGCCTTCTTCCTGGCGCTGTCCGACCCCCTGCGCCTGCGCGGCGACGCTCAACCCCCGCGCAACACCGCTTCGTAAGAAGCCTCAGTCAAGCCACTGAAGGTCTCCAACCCGAACGCCTCGGCCGCATGCGCGCGCGCGGCCTGCCCGATCCGGGCCAGCTCGCCACGCTGCTCGTAGAGCGCCACCACCTGCGCGGCGATGGCCGCCACGTTCCGCACCGGCACGATCCAGCCGTTGTGCCCATGCGTGATGTTCTCAGGCAAACCGGCGTAATCGCTGACCATCACCGGCTTGCCCATCGCCATCATTTCGCGGCAGGCAAACGAGATGGTTTCCACGTCGTAGGACAACACGAAGCCCGCATCGCCGCTGGCCACGAACGGGCGGATGTCTTCCAGCAGCCCGGCAAAATGCACCTGCGCGGCCATGCCGAGCTGTTCCACCTCGGCGACCAGCCGCGGATCCGGCTCACGCCCGGCCACGGCCATGTGCACCTTGCCGCGCAGCGGCTCGGGCAGGGTGGCGATGGCGCGGGCCAGGTCGATCCAGCCCTTGTGGTTATCGGTGCCGGCATTGCTTACCAGGACCAGCGCGTCGGGATCGCGCGTCCAGCGCGCGCGCAGCGCGGCGCCCTCGGCAGGCGGGACCGGCGAGAACCGCTGCAGGTCCACGCCATTGCGCACCACATCGATGGGACAGCGCCGGTAGGGGCTGTCCAGCAGCATCTGCCGGGTGTGTTCGGACACGGCGATCACCCGGTCGGTGCCCCAGCGCGCGCGTACGGTATTGCCGAAGGTGTTGCTCGATTTGCTGTTGTGCTTGGTGAACACCAGCTTGGGCCGCTTCGGCAGCCCCGCCACTGCCTCCATCGCCACACGGTGATCGCGCGCGCCGTTGGCGTGCACGATATCGATGGCGTGCTCGCGGATCAGCCCGCGCAGGGTGCGCAGGTCCGCCCATTGCCGCCCCAGCGTGGCCAGGCCGCTGCTGAAGGCGATCTCCACCGGTTCGGCAATGCGCTCCTGGCGCACCACGCGCAGCACGCGGCTGCCGGCCGGGGCGGCCATGAACAGCTGGTGGCGCGGCGACAGCGCCCGGGCCAGCGAGGCCAGGTACGTGGTGTGCCCACCGCCGTCACCGGCGTGGAAGTTGGTATACAGGATCTTCATGGAGGCCTTGGGTGAATGTCAGGGGGCGGCGCCGCGCCGGGGCGGGTCACTGACCGGCTGCCCGTGCTGCAGCATCCACAGCATGATGGTCTTCTGGCGCACGTAGTTGGCGCGCACGTAGGCATACACCAGCCCATGCCAGCCATCGCGGAACCCGCCGCGCAGCAGCAGCCCCCGCCAGAACCGCCACGCCGGGGCCAGCACCAGCTTGGCCAGCGTGGCCCGCTTGCCGCGGGCGAATTCGTGCTCGGCCATCATCCGCGCATAGCGCTGGGTCTTGGCCAGCTGCTGCTCCAGCGAACGGTAGGGGTAGTGGATGAGATCGCCGCGCAGGGTGCCCACGCTGCCATCGACACTGGCGGCTTCGTGGATCTCGCGTTTGCCGCGCCAGCCGCCGTGGCGGCGGTCGAACAGCCGCAGCACCCGGTCCGGGTAGGCATTGCCGTGGCGCAGGAACCTGCCGAAATACTCGGACAGGCGGGCGAACCGGTAGCCGTGGTGGCCGGCAAAGCCATCGGCCTGGGCGGCCTGGATGGCCGCGCGCAGGGCATCGCTGATGCGCTCGTCGGCATCCAGGCACAGCACCCAGTCGTGGGTGGCCTGCGCCACGCAGAACGCCTTCTGGCTGCGGAAGCCATCGAACGGCCGTTGCAGCACCGTTGCCCCGGCGGCGGTGGCGATGGCGACGGTCGCATCGGTGGAATACGAGTCCACGACGATCACCTCATCGCAGAAGGCCAGCGACGCCAGGCAATCGCCGATGCGGTCGGCTTCATTGAACGCGATAATGCAGGCCGAGATGCGAGGCCGTTCAACGGGAGCGGTCGTGGAGGACATGATGGCCGAGTACCTGCTGTTTGCGACGGAGCGCTATGCGCTGCCTATTCTCGCCCCGTTGGCCCGGGCGTTGCACGCTTCCGGTCAATCGGTGTCGGCGTGGTTCGCCGACGGGGCGGCCGGGGCCAGCCTGCCGGGCGTGCCCAACGTCGGCCTGCAGCAGGCGCTGGCGCTGCGCCCGCGCGCGGTGTTCAGCGCGGCCAACTGGGTGCCGCCGTTCATCGCCGGGGCAAAAGTGCAGGTCTTCCACGGCTTCAACGTGCAGAAGCGCGACAGCGCCCGCGGCCACTTCCGCGTGCGCGGGTTGTTCGACCTGTACTGCACGCAGGGCCCGGCCACCACCACCCCGTTCCGCGAGCTGGCTGCGCGCGAGGGCCACTTCGCCGTGGCCGAAACCGGCTGGCCCAAGCTGGACCCGCTGTTCCTGGACGACGGCGGCGCCAGCGCGGCGCTGCGCGCGTCGGCGCAGGGGCGGCCGGTGATCCTGTTCGGCTCGACCTTCACCGAGCGCCTGAGCGCGGCGCCGCACCTTTACGGGCAGATCGCCGCCGACATCGCCCGGGGCGAGCACTACTGGCTGCTGACCCTGCATCCCAAATGCCCGCCGGAGCTGTTCGCCCGCTACCGCGCGCTGGCCGGTACCAACGCCGCCTTCATCGAACCGGAGCAGGTGATGGCCGCGCAGCGCGCCGCCGACGTGCTGGTGTCGGATACGTCGTCGATCGTGTCCGAGTTCGTGGTGCAGCACAAACCGGTGGTGACCTTCCGCAACCGCGTGCCGCAGCCGCACATGATCGACTTCGACGATCCGGCCCAGCTGCCGGCGATGCTGGCACGCGCGCTGCACCCGGAGCCGGCGGTGATGGCGGAGATCCGC
Source organism: Stenotrophomonas maltophilia (assembly GCA_002386405.1). Classification (GTDB taxonomy): domain Bacteria; phylum Pseudomonadota; class Gammaproteobacteria; order Xanthomonadales; family Xanthomonadaceae; genus Stenotrophomonas; species Stenotrophomonas maltophilia_AD. The sequence continues at coordinate 16,433 of DGIP01000267.1, read as the reverse complement.
CGTTATGCCGATGACATCCACCCGTGGCGTGATGGGCGTTCCAGCGAGCGCGTCATCGCCGCCACCGAGGATTTCCTGGCCGGCGAGATGGGCACCCTGAAGCGCAAGCCCTTCGGCGCGTGGACACGCGGCCTGCAGATCCGCAAGGACCTTGGTTATTGGGGCCCGTCCAAGCGGTGATCGGGCTTCCCGGGTTGCCACGCAGGGCGGTTTACGTGCGCAGGGTCATGGCTTTGACACGCATGGCGTGTCACTACGATCCTTGGTCGCTTGTCACCTGGGGCGGCGCTTGACGAACGCCGCATTCAACTGCTCGAACACCGCCCGGGCCTCGCCCTCCGGCAGATACCGCAGGCACAGCGCGATGCTGCCGCTGGCCCCCGCGGTATCCAGCCACACACTGGACGTGCCCAGCCACCGGTCCAGCGGCGACCGGTCCAGGCGCAGCGCCTGCAGCTTGTCCAGCTCGGCAAACCGCCACCAGCGCTGCCACCAGCCGCCGCGCACGGCCACGTAGCGCGCATCCAGGTGGTACCCCATGCGCGCCACCGTGAGGTACGCGCGCAGCGCCGACCACGGCAGCCACGCCAGCACCAGTGCGCCCCACGGCCCCACCTCCCACACCGCACCCACCGCAAGCAGCGGCACGATCACCAGCGCCCGCAGGCACAACCGCCACCAGCCGCGCTGCGGCACGTGCCGCCACTGCGACGGTGGCCACTGCAGTTGCGGCAGCAGGTGCTGCACCAGCGCGTTGCACGCCTCGGGCGTTGCCAGCGGCGCCAGCTCCCGCAGGTCGCGGCGTTCGCCATCGGTTGAAACACCCGCGGCGATATCGATGCGCAGGTGGCGTCGCTTGAACCAGCGCTGCAGCGCGGTTTCGCGCAGGGTCCAGGCCTGGATCCGTCGGCGCGCCACGCTGGTGCGCATGCGCGTGAGCAGCCCGCTGGCCACGGTGAGGCGGCGCTCGTGTTCGGTCAGCCGGAAGCCGTGGTAGCGCAGCAGCGCCAATGCCACCGAGAACACCCGCAGCAGGACCCAGAACCCGACCACCATCACCAGCGCCGCCACCACCCAGACCCAGGTCGCCGGGTGCAGGGTGCTGGCATAGCCGAACGCCTGGCGGCCGCCGTGTTCAATGGCGTCGTCGACCGCGCCGCGCGGGAACAGCTGGTACGCCGCACCGATCGCGGCAAGCACCACTACCCAGCCGCGATTGGACAGCAGCCCGACGCGCACCACATCCGCCGTACCCAGCTGCAGCAGTACATCTTCGGCCGGCGCGGCGGTGGTTTCCGCGGCCGCCGCTTCGCCGCTGGCCACCTGCTGCTGCCCGCGTTGACGCACCAGCTGCTCCAGCGCCAGCGCCTGGGTCAGCTTCAGTACGCGCATTTCCGCTTCCGGACGCGTGCCGCCGGCCGATTCCAGGCGCAGCTCGGCCACCCCGAACAGCCGGTGCAGCGGGTTCTGGTGCACCACCACGTTGTGGATGCGCGCGAACGGAATCTCGCGGCGGTTGCGCGAAATCACCCCGCTGCGCACGCTGATCGCATCGCGCCCGATCCGGTAATGGAAGGTGAGGTACTGCAGGATGGACACCGCGACCAGCACCACGATCACCACCAGCGCGGCCAGGTTGGACCACATGTCCTCGCTGTCGCTGTCGCCCCGACCGCTGAACACTACCAGCGCCACCAGCGGCAGCAGGAACTGGCGCAGCTGCATCAGCAGCACGAACAGCCACGACCACGGATGCAGGCGCTGGTCGGGGGCGTCGTCGTCAGCCAGGGGCGTGCTCACAGGGCGTCGTCGTCCTGGTCCAGCTGGTGGCCCAGCGCATCGCGCAGGCGCTCGGCGTCGGCCTGGTCCAGCCCCCCCAGCGACACCGCACTGAAGCGGCTGCCCGCGGTATGCACCACCAGGGTGGACAGCTGCGCGGTGCGCTCGATCGGGCCACGGCGCAGGTCCAGGTGCTGCACGCGCGACAGCGGTACCCGGGTTTCCAGCTGCCACATCAGGTCGCGGCGCACGCCCAGCCCCTGCGCATCCAGCCGCCACCAGGTGCGGCGTTGCCGGCGGAAGCCGAAGAAGCCGCCAATCAATGCGCCGGGCAGCAGCATCGCCGCCGCGCCAACCCAGCGCATCGGCATGTCGAACACCACCCACAGCGTGCCGAGCACGCCGCCGATGAGGATCGCTCCGGTGATGGCACCGGCCACGCCGGCGATGGTGGCCGCGCGCAGCGGCAGCGGCTGCCACGTGCCCTGGTCAGGCAGCAGTGGCGGGGTCGGCAACGGGGCAGGGGACGGGTCGGACAAGGCAGGCGCTCGGCAGGAGGAAACATGCCGGGCGTCCACGTCAGGTCGGCTGCGCCCGTCGCGCAGACGGTAGCAGGTTGGCGCGTGCTATTGCGCGGCCTGGATCAGCGCGTCCACGTCCAGCAGGTGGCCGGCGCGTTCGGCCTTGGTGCGCAGGTAGTGCTCGTTCTCGGCGGTGATGTCGCCGGTCACCGGCACGCAGTCCACCACCTCGATCCCCGCATGGCGCAGGCGCTGGGCCTTGGTCGGGTTGTTGCTCAGCAGCTGCACGCGCTGTACGCCCAGGCCCTGCAGCATCGCCACCGCGCTGCCATAGCGGCGCTCGTCGGCACCGAAGCCCAGCTGCGCATCGGCATCGATCGTGTCCAGCCCATCGTGCTGGTAGCCGTAGGCGCGCATCTTGGCGGCAATGCCGGTGCCGCGGCCTTCCTGGTCCAGGTACAGCAGCACGCCGCCGCCCAGTTCCTTCAGCTTGCGCAGCCCGCGCCGCAGCTGGTCGCCGCAGTCGCACTTGAGCGAGCCGAACAGGTCGCCGGTCAGGCACGAGGAATGCACGCGCACCGGCACCACCCCGGCAAGGTCGGGGGTGCCCACGATGATCGCCACCTGGTCGCGCTGGGCCACGCCGCCGCGGAACACCGCAAATTCGGTCATGCCCACCTCGCGCAGCGGCACCGGCGAGCGCGCCACCAGCTCGTAGGCATGGGCGGCCTGTTCGGCGCCCTGGGCCAGGTCGCACAGCGATACCTGCGCGCAGCTGTCGAAGCGGGCATCGCCCGGGGCCAGCAGCACCCCGACCATGGCCGGCAGCAGCAGGCCCAGCCGGGCGATTTCCACCGCGCCCTCATCCAGTGCCTGCCCGGCGGTCCAGCCGGCCGGCATCGGCTCGGCATCGCGCAGGTAGCTCAGCGAAGGCAGTGCATCGAAGTCCACGCCGGCCAGCGGCACCCGCGCGCCGTCTTCGGCGGCCACGCCCAGCACCCGCGCGCGGGTGGCGGTCAGGAACAGGTAATGCTGCCCGGCGGCCACCCCGGCAAAGGCGGTGTAGCTGCTGCGCGTACTGCTGTCCAGCGCGATGAAGGCCAGGCGCTGGCCGTGGCCGTCATCGATCACCACCGGGCGGCCGGCACGCAGTTCGGCCACCGCGCGCTCGCAGCGGATCGCGGCCGGATCGCCGAACGGGGAAGAAGCAACTGGGGACATGGCAGGGGCCGTGGGGGACATCGTGGTTTCACAGTGGGGTCGGAAGGCGCCGATTCAATCGTGGCCGGTGCGACGCAGCGTCGCGCTCAGTGCGGATGTTTCTCGGTTGCGTACGGGTCCACTTCGTCGCTGTGCGGCGGGCGCAGCGTGTAACGCTTGTAGGTCCACTGGTACTGGGCCGGATCGCGGCGGGCAATCGCCTCGATCCCGGCATTGAGCGCACTGGCGGCCGTGCGTGGGTCAGGATCGGCCACCGCGGCGTCAGCCGGCGTGATGTGCAGGGCGAACTGCATGCCCGGCCCGGTGCGTTCGCACCACCCGTACAGCACGGTGGCCCCGGTGCGCTCGGCCAGCCGGTTGACCAGGGTCATGGTCAGCGCTTCCACCCCGAAGAACGGGGCGAACACGCCATCGCCGGCCTTGGGCTGCTGGTCCGGCAGGATGCCGGTGGCGCCGCCATCCTTGAGCACCTTGAACAGCTGGCGCACCGCCGGCCCTTCGGCCCGGACCTGCTGCACGTTGCTGCCGCCCCGGACCAGCTGCAGGAATTCGTCGCCCACCGCTTCCTCGGGTGCCTTGTAGACGATGGCGATCGGCCCGCGCGAGGCCAGCCACTGGTTGAGCAGCTCCCAGTTGCCGTAGTGCGGGGCGGCCACGATCACGCCCCTGCCGCTGGCCAGGGCCGCGTCGTACAGCGCCTCGCCATGGCGTTCGGTGAGCAGGGCCAGGTTCTGGTCGCGCGGCCGGGTCCACATGCGCAGGGTTTCCACCGCCTGCAGCGCGGTCGAGCGCAGCACCGCCTTGTGGAGGGTGGCGCGGTCCTCGGCCGACAGCTCGGGGTAGGCCAGCTCCAGGTTGCGCCGGGTCACCCGGCTCTCGCGGGCGTTCAGGGCAATCCAGAGCCCGGCCAGGGCATGGGCGAAGCCGCGCAGCCAGGACCAGGGCAGGCGGGTGAACAGAGCAGCGGCGCGATAGGCCAGGCGGGCGGTGGTTTGCGGTTTCATCGGGGCAAAGTCTAGCCGGTGCGCGCGCCCAACCCCTAAGGTAGGGCGCTTGTTCACTCCGGAATGCCCCCAATGCTCGTCCTCATCCAGCGCGTTACCCAGGCCAGCGTCAGCGTGGACCAGGCCGTGGTCGGCCAGATCGGCCCGGGCCTGCTGGCCCTGGTGGGCATGGAGCCGGGCGATACCGAGGCCCAGATCCAGCGGATGGCCGATCGCCTGCTTGGTTACCGTGTGTTTGCAGATGAGAGCGGGAAAATGAACCGATCCCTGGGGGAGACAGGGGGCGGCCTGCTGCTGGTGAGCCAGTTCACCCTCGCGGCAGACACGGCCAGCGGGATGCGCCCGGGCTTCAGTACCGCCGCGCCGCCTGACGAGGCTGAACGTGGATTCAACAGATTGGTGGAGATCTGTCGTCAAAAACACGTTTCAGGGGTGGAAACCGGTCAATTTGGCGCCCATATGGTTGTCAGCCTGATCAACGATGGTCCGGTGACCTTCCTGCTCAGACCCTGACCCCGGGACCACCGCCCGGGCCCGAGGGGCGCTGGGCTGGTATAATGCTAGGTTCTATTCCCTATCCCTGCCGGTGGCGCGAGCACTACATGGCCAACGAACGTCCTGCCCAGCAAAACGACATCAAGCTTCTGATCAGCAAGGGCCTGGAACAGGGCTACCTGACCTACGCCGAAGTCAATGACCACCTGCCCGACGACATTGTCGACCCGGAGCAGATCGAAGACATCATCGGCATGATCAACGGCATGGGCATTGATGTCCATGAAGTGGCACCCGATGCCGAAACCCTGCTGCTCAACGACGGCAACACCGGTAACCGCGAAGTCGATGACACCGCGGCCGAAGAAGCTGCCGCCGCACTGAGCGCACTCGACACCGAAGGTGGCCGCACGACCGACCCGGTGCGCATGTACATGCGCGAAATGGGTACCGTGGAGCTGCTGACCCGCGAAGGCGAAATCGCCATCGCCAAGCGCATCGAAGAAGGCCTGGGCCAGGTCCAGGCGGCACTCGGCACCTTCCCGGTGTCGGTGGAATCGCTGCTGGCCGATTACGAAGCGCACAAGGAAGGCAAGAAGCGCCTGGCCGAAGTGATCGTCGGCTTCAACGACCTGGTCGAAGAAGTGCCGGCCCCGGCCGTGGCCGAAGACACCAGCGACGACGCTGAAGAAGACGCCGACGAAGACGAAGACGACGGCGACGACGTTGAAGAAGAAGCCGGCCCGACCGGTCCGGACCCGGAAGAAGTTGCCCGCCGCATGGGCGAGCTGGCTGCCGCCTACGCGGCCTTCAAGAAGGCCGCGACCAAGGCCGACCGCAAGCCGCTGACCAAGCTGCGCGACGACATGGCTGCCGTGTTCGTCACCCTGAAGCTGCCGTTGCCGCTGACCGACGTGCTGGTCAAGCAGCTGCGCGACGTGATGGCCGACATCAAGGGCCACGAGCGCCGCGTGCTGAACCTGGCCACCGTGACCGCCCGCATGCCGCGCAAGGATTTCATCCGTTCGTGGGAAGGCAACCAGACCAACCTGGAATGGGTGGAAGACGCACTGAAGCGCAAGCAGAAGTGGTCGTCGGCGCTGCGTGACGTCAAGGACCAGATCATTGCCGAACAGCAGTCCACCATCGACATCGAGAAGAACACCTCGCTGGAGCTGGAAGAGCTGAAGGAAATCAGCCGGGCCATGGCCTACGGCGAAGCCAAGGCGCGCAAGGCCAAGAAGGAAATGGTCGAAGCCAACCTGCGCCTGGTGATCTCCATCGCCAAGAAGTACACCAACCGCGGCCTGCAGTTCCTCGACCTGATCCAGGAAGGCAACATCGGCCTGATGAAGGCCGTGGACAAGTTCGAATACCGCCGCGGTTACAAGTTCTCCACGTATGCGACCTGGTGGATCCGCCAGGCCATCACCCGTTCGATCGCCGACCAGGCGCGCACCATCCGTATTCCGGTGCACATGATCGAAACGATCAACAAGTTGAACCGCATTTCCCGCCAGATGCTCCAGCAGTACGGCCGCGAGGCCACGCCGGAGGAGCTGGCCAAGGAAATGGACATGCCGGAAGACAAGATCCGCAAGGTGATGAAGATCGCCAAGGAGCCGATCTCGATGGAAACCCCGATCGGCGACGACGAGGATTCCCATCTGGGCGACTTCATCGAGGACACCAACGTGGAGTCCCCGATCGAGAACACCACCAACATCAACCTGTCGGAAACCGTGCGTGACGTGCTGGCTGGCCTCACCCCGAGGGAAGCCAAGGTGCTGCGCATGCGCTTCGGCATCGACATGAACACTGACCACACCCTCGAGGAAGTGGGCAAGCAGTTCGATGTCACCCGCGAGCGCATCCGCCAGATCGAAGCCAAGGCGCTGCGCAAGCTGCGCCACCCGAGCCGCTCCGAGCAGCTGCGCAGCTTCCTGGACATCGATTGATCTCCAGGCAGTCGCGTAAATGAAAAAACCCCGCTTCGGCGGGGTTTTTTTTGGGCTGCCGCAATCGGTGACCGAACGGGCTCCCGCATCGCGCCGGCGCACCGCCCCGGGCGCGGGCACGCGGGGGTAGGGTCGGTTCCCAAACGACCGCCGACCTCGCCCATCGGCACGGTAACGCATGACCCCAACCGAAGATCGCTCTTGACCAGCCCAGCCCGCGCTTTGCCGCGCCGATCGGGCCGTTGGCGCCATGCCGCATTGGCGACCTCAATCGGGCCAGGGGCCCGAACGCTCACCAGATGCGCTGGAGTGGGGCGTAGCAGGTCCTGCCTCCGCCCGTCCCCAGTAGCAAGCCCCACTTCGCCTCCACTACACTGTGCAACCGCGCAGGGCCTATAGCTCAACGGTTAGAGCAGAGGACTCATAATCCTTTGGTTCCAGGTTCGAATCCTGGTGGGCCCACCACAGTGGCGGCGAACACGGCATGCCTCGACTGCATCCGCGTACCTCGTGGAGAGCGGTGGCAAGCACGTGTCGCGTAAGGCCAGCCACGCCGGTACACACTTCACATTTCTTGGATGCCGCTGATACCCCGCGCACAGATCGATGTCCGCAGCGTTGACGCGCCGCACTCTCAAGAATAAGGATGGCATCCTCACCGCAATAGCGGTGACCGGGATTTGCAGCCCGAAAAGCGAGGCGCATCAGCGCCCAGCCCGTTGCAGGGCGCTGGATCTCAATTCAACTGAGGAATCCCGCCATGTCATCCGAAAACCTGACCGCGCCTACGCGCACATCCGTCGACTTCACCCACTACTTCGGCCAGATCGCCGATACCCTGGAGTGGGGGAGCTCCACGTGGCTTACGCTCGAAGAGCATCTGACTGCCAACGACACGCCGTTCGAGTCGCTTACGCTCAGCGATGTCATTGGTGCCATTCACGCCACCCGCGGCGCACACCCTCACGCACCCGGTACCTTGGTCAATCGGTTGATCGGCGTAGACGATGTATCCAGGAAGGATCTGTTCCGGGTCATCCGCGAGCTGCTGCGCATCTACGATCTGCGCATTGTGGAACTGCTGGCACTGATCGACATCCTGGAGCACTGCCCGGGAACCGTGGAAGACCTGACCATCAGGAACCTGCTGGCGTTGATCTCGGTCGTGGATGTCTCTAACGCGTCTCTAACGCCTGCGGCTGTTACGGAGGCCACCAAGTCGGCTGCGGCCGTGCACTAGCGGCTGCGGGCTGCGTGGAGAGTCGCCGGACCAACGGTCCGGCGCTACCGGTATTGTTGCTACAGAACGTTCACAACTCCGGTTCCAAACTGCCTGAGCCAATTGGGCAGTTCTGGAGATGGCTTATGCGCCGCATCTATGTCGCCGTGCTCGCTGCTGCCATCGCGGTCGCCGGAGCAGCCGGGTGTTCCCAGCAGAATCAGGAGGCACGCGAGAATGGCGTTCCTGTTGGAATGGCAAACCCGGCGTCCGAGTACTGCGTGAAGCGCGGTGGCAAGGTCATGATCGAGAAGGACCGGGATGGCAACGAGCGGGGCATCTGCCACTTGCCGGACGGCAACCGGATCGACGAGTGGGAGCTGTTCCGGCGGGATGCGCCGAAGAAGCCGAGTTAGACCCGATGCAGCCGGACCAACGGTCCGGTTCTACCGGGGCGTGTTGGTGGGCGGGGGAGGTCGGCGCATGCCTGGGAAGGCGATCTGCCTGGCTGCACGCAGATGGTCGACCACCTTTACCACCTCGTAGTCAGTCTTTGCACCCGATTGGGTTTGCCATTGGGTGACTCGAACCTCGCAGATGAGGACATCTCCCTTGCTGAAGGAGATCGTGTTGGCGTTCACGCCCAGCAGGAACTCAGCGTCGGAGATTCTGGCGTTGATCGTGGCGTTGCCATCCGAGAGCCGCCACTTGTTTTCGTCTTTGAAGGCGAGCGACACGATCGAGAGCGCCATTTTCCTGGTGTCATCGAGAAGCGGTATGTCTTGATCAGCGGGTGTGGAAAAGAAGTGGCGTTCATCCCCTCTGATGACCAACGCGAAGGACGATTGATCGCCTGCAGCAAACGTGTCGATACCTTCGCGATCCAACGGGGCAAGCACCCTGTCGAACGCCTGGCGAACGGAGACGTCGCTCAGTAGCACCAGTACCTCGGATTCGACGTCCAGCGTGTCCGACTCCGAGAAGAGCGTGACGTTTCCATCCTCTTTCATCTGAACATGCGTCACGCTGCGGCCTCGAAGCCACGCGAGGACCTGGGCAAGGCCTTTGTACCCGGCCCTGGCGGTAAGGCCCAGCGCGGTAAGCACCGCTGTCGCATTCGCGATGGCACCCATGCCATCGCCGGAGAAGATGTCCTTTGCGGCCTTCAGGAAGTTGAGCGCTGTCGTGAAGTCGACATTGAAGCTGCCGGTTTTGAACGAACCTTTTACGTTGATCTGCGCCTTGGCGCGATCTCCATGAAGTGCGCGCACGCTTGATTCGAGAAGGTCGGCCATGGCCATGAGCGCAGGTGCCAGTTCCTTGGCATCCATCTCATGCGTGGCCAGCGCGGGGCCGTCGTAGGTAATCCGGAACTGCGTCATATCGCCCATGGCAGGTGTGTGTGTCCGCTCATCCGTTGAGTGCCTATCGAAGGCATGAGGCCACCAAGGCCGGTCTGCCTGTGGCGTGGACGGAGGAACGTATCACCGTTGATGCAGGCGGTTCTGTGACCGCTACCGGTTACCTGCAGATTGCAGAGAAGTGCATCGGCGTCGAACGCCGGACCAACGGTCCGGCGCTACCGGTGCCTCACAACCGATGGTCGTGACCGGCTTACTTGTTCTTCTTCCCGGCTTCCTTGGCTGCACGATCAATCGTATCGGCCACCACCTTCGGCTGGGTCATGAAGACCGCATGGCTCGCCGGCACCTTGGTGATGCGCGCCTTGATGCGCTCGGCCATGTGGATCAGCATGGCTTGGTCGAACGCCTTGTCTTCGGTGGCGATTACCGCCCAGCTCGGCTTGGTGCGCCAGGCTGCGTGCGTCAGCGTGGTGCCGAACGCCGACATGTTGATCGGCACCTGCGAATCGCGCAGGAATGCCGCGTCCGCATCGGTGGTGTCATGCGCAAAGCCTGCTTTGAACGTGTCGGGCTTGATGAAGCCAAAACCGTCGCTTCCAGTCTCGATCACGAACTCAGGCGTTGGCGCAAAGCCGGTATAGAGCTGCGCCGTCGTCTCGCCCGCATCCGGCGCCAGCGCCGACACGTAGACCAGCCCAGCCACCTTGTCGTGCACTCCCGCTTCGGTGATCACCGTGCCGCCCCACGAATGCCCGACCAGGATGGCCGGCCCATCCTGGCGATCCAGCACGCGCTGGGTGGCCTTCACGTCGTCCGCGAGCGAGGTCAGCGGGTTCTGCACGATGGACACGTGATAGCCACGCGCGGTGAGGTCGTCATACACCCCGCGCCAGCCGCTGCCGTCGGCGAAGGCGCCATGCACCAGCACGACGTTGTGCACCGGTTGGCCGCGCACGGCATCGCTGGCCTGGGCGGGGGAGAGAGCGGCCGCCAGGGCGACCGCGAACACTGCAGGGATGAGCTTGAACATGGACGACTCCTCGGGACGGTGGGGTTGCGGTGGCGGCGTTGGCCGGCAGGGGTACTTTGCCGGCCACGGCCGAACGATCGGGCGCATAAAGTCCTGATAACTTGATCAGGCGTCCAAATCGAGCTGGCCGAGGTACCTCATACCGTCGGCACCGTCCCGCCGTCGATGGTGTACTCCGTGCCCGAAATCGAAGCCGCCCGTGGCGAGACCAGGAAGGCGATGAGGTCGGCCACTTCACCCGGCTGCGCCGGTCGCCCGAGCGGGATGCCGCCCAGGCCGTCCATGACCCGCTTCCTGCCGCCCTCGTAATCGGTCTGTGCTTCGGCCGCGATACGTTCGACGAAGGCGACGGAGGCTTCGGTTTCGATCCAGCCCGGCGCGACCCGCACCACCCGCACGCCCTTCGGCGTGACTTCCTTGGAGAGCGCCTTGCTGTAGGTGGACAAGGCGGCCTTCGCGGCGGCATAGGCGGTGGTCGCCTCGGGCAGCGGCAGGCTGCGCTGGATCGAGGTGACATGCAGGATCACGCCGGACCCCTGCGCGATCATCGCCGGCAGCAGTGCGCGATCCAGCCGCACGGCGGACATCAGGTTGAGGTCCAGCGCCTTGGCCCATTCGGCGTCATCCAGCGCGGCGAACCCGCCGGCAGGTGCCGATGAGCCGCCCACCACATTGACCAGCACGTCGATGCCGCCGAGGTGACGAAGTGCTGCCTCGCCGGCGTGGCGGGCGCCCTCGACGCTGGCAAGATCTGCTTCCATGTAGTGGACACCCTTGATGGGGGCGTGCGGCAAGGTACGCGCTGTTGCCACCACACGTGCACCCAGCCCCGCCAGCAGCTCGACCACCGCCGCGCCCAGCCCGCGCGTGCCGCCGGTCACCAGCACGCGCTTCCCGGTCAGTTCCAGATCGAAGTTCATGCCCCGATCTCCAGCCGGGCGATCTTCCCGCGCTCCAGGGTGAAGGCGTAGCGCAGGTCCAGCGGGCTACCGGGGAAGTCGCCCGATACGGTGCTGGTGACCAGATGGCTGCGGCCAAGGTGTTCCAGCGTATGCGGCGTGGCGGTGTAGCTGTAGCGGGTGGAGGCATCGGTCTTCCACGCCTCGATGGCGGCAGGGCCGGCATGGGCATGGCCCTCGTCCAGAACCACTCCGTCGCGGGTAAAGCAGCGGGCCACGGCCGCCGCGCCCTGGCTGTCGGCTTGGAAGTAGGCGGCTATCGGCTCGGGCAGGTTCAGGTCGTTCATGGCAATGCTCCAGTGGGTGTGGAGTAAGGTTGAGCTTTCCTCATAGCGAAGAGAATCGCCTATGATCGAATCAGGCCATGAAGAGAACGATGCATAATGCGCGGCTCTGAATTTGCGGAACTCAAGGCCTTCGTGGCCGTGGTGGAGCGGTCCAGCTTCGCCCGCGCAGCCGATCACCTGGGGCTGTCGCCGTCCGCGCTCAGCCAGGTCATCCGCCAGCTCGAAGCACGCTTGGGCGTTCGGCTGTTGAACCGCACCACCCGCAGCGTGTCACCCACCGAACCTGGGCGCCGCCTGCATGAGCGTATCGCCCCCATGCTGCGTGACATGGACGACGCTGTTGCGCAGGCGGTAGGTGCCAATGCGCGTGCGGCGGGCACGCTGCGTATCAACACGCTGAGCATGGCGGCGAAGAAGGTCATCGCACCGCGCCTGGGCCGATTCGCGCAGGCGCATCCCGAGGTGGTGCTCGACATCGTGATCGATGACGGCCTGAGCGACATCGCCGGTGAGGGATTCGACGCCGGCATCCGCGTGGGCGGCCGCCTGCAGAAGGACATGGTGGCCGTGCGGCTCACCCCTGACATCGAACTGCTGGCGGTGGCATCGCCCGACTATCTTGCAAGGTTCGGTGAACCCGGAACCCCTGCGGACCTGAGCCAGCACGCCTGCATCAACTGGCGCTTCCCGGGCAGTGGAAAGCTGGCCGGTTGGGAGTTCCGGAAGAAGGGAAAGGCCGTCGAGTACTTCGGCGAGGGTACGGTGATCTCCAACCACCAGGACATCATCGTGCCCGCCGCGCTGCAGGGGCTCGGCATCCTGTATGCCTACAACGACGACGGCATCGCAGAAGCCCTGCAGGATGGGCGGCTGAAGCGCGTACTCGCCGACTGGTCGCCGACCGTGCCCGGCCTGTTCCTTTACTACTCCAGCAGGCGCTATCTCCTTCCGGCGCTTCGCGCCTTCATTGACTGCCTGCTCGATCGCGATATCGGCGAGGATGGCACGTCGATCCCACCAAGCCACGGAATGCCATGAGCGCCAACTGGACTCTCCCTCTACGCTCAGCAACCCTGCTCGCCGCCGCATTACCGCTTCTTGCCGGCTGCGGAAGAACCAGCCGTGAGGCGGTGTTCTCATCGGGTCCGCTGAAGGTGGTCGCCGTCACCGAAAGCACGCTGGACATCAATGTCAGCAAGTACCGGCTTTACACGAGCTACCTGCTCTACTTCGACGGCGAGAAGATCGACGATGCAGGCTTTGCCAAGCTGTTGAGGGACAGCGACTCCAACAAGGATCGATTCGTGCATGCAGAGGCCATCGTGCTGGACAAGGACTCCGTTCTGATCGCCTCGCACAACGGGGATGGAACACGCTGCTGGACAACGCGGCTGGTTGCCGATGGCGGAACGGTATCGGTTGAGCCGGTCAACAAGGGCCGTGTGGACTGCACGACGCGGCCCGCGCCGCGGGGCTGGAGGGCGCTTTACGATGAATCCAGCAACCTGTTGCTGGTCAGGGAGCACCCCTTCCATGTCTACCCGATTGCGGGCTACTGGTACCCGCTCTGGATGGAAGGCGATGTGGTGGCGCTCTACCAGGAGCAGAAGGAAAGCGAGCGCTTCCTGGTAAAGCTTGCGCGGATGCCATCCGGTGAAACGTTGGCGGAGCAATCATTGCCCATGTCGAAGTTCGCCGGCCCGCAGCTGCTCAACGCTTCGGCGGAGGAACGGGAGCAATGGCTGCTGAGCAACTTCCTGGTGTCCACCCAGCCGCAGGCATCCATCAGTCTTCGGCCTGACAACCAGCTCAAGACGATCACGCCTGAGGTGTGGGCGCAGTACCAGGAAATCGACCGCCGCAACCGGGAGGAGGACGCAGCCGCCCGCGCAGCGGGTGAGGCGTGGCACAGGAAGCAGATGGAGGAGCTGAGGAGGGACGAAGCGGCAAGGCAGGGCGCCACGGAATGACCGGGCGCGGAATCGCCGCAGCTGCTCCCGGCCCTGCGCCGGGAGCAATGCAGGTTCAAACGCCAGAACAAGCTTGCGGCATCACCGCGCGGTACGCGTCAGCGCTTTCTTCTTCACCACGGCCTTCTTCGCCTTCGGCGCCACATCCGTCTTGCCCAGCTTGATCTGCACCTGCTTGATGCTGCCGGTGTAGGCAAACGGTAGCTCGTAGGTGAAGTCGATCGGCGAGCCGATATCCATGCCGATGTCCAAGCCCTCCCCCAGCGAGAACTGCGCCGGCACCGTGCGCTCAAGCCGTCCTTTGGCCAGCGTTTTGCCATTGGCACTCAGCGTGATGCTGCCGCCCTTGCCCACGCCGCCACCGTCGTACTTGAAGTCCACCACCAGCCTGGTCTTCCCCGGCGGCAGTGCCTGCGCAGCCGCAAACGTGGTGCGCTCCTGCGACAGGAAGTTGTAGACGAAGGTCGGCCTGCCATCGCGCAGGTACAGCCCGTAGCCGCCCTCCAGCCCACCATGGGTGACGATCATGCCCTCGGCCTTGCCCTTGGGCACCTCGATCTCCGCCGTGATCGTCCACGATTTGTTGAGCATCGGTGGCGAGGCGGCATCGGGCACCGCGATGGTGCCGGGGTAGTAGGTGATCTCATCGCGGCCGCGGACCAGGCTGGGCCGGCCCATCGCCTCGGAGTTGAAGCGCTCGGTGGCGCGCCAGTCCAGCGGCAGCACGTGGTACTTGGCTGCTTCCACCCACCAGGTGTCCTGCAGCTGGCGCAGCTTCTCCGGGTAGCGCTTCGCCAGGTCGTTGGCCTGCGAGAAGTCCTCATCGATGTTGTACAGCTCCCACGGCGCGGTATCCGGGCTCCAGTTCGTGCGGTTGGGGTCCCAGGGCACGAACGACGGAGACGAGGCCATCCAGCCATCGTGGTACAGGCCGCGGTTGCAGCCAAGCTCGAAGTACTGGGTCTTGCGGGTCTCAGCCGCATCGGCATCGGTCAAGGCCGCCGCGAAGCTGGTGCCCTCGATCGGCTTCTGGTCCACGCCATTGAGTACGCGCGGTGCGGTGATGCCGCACAGCTCGTACAGCGTCGGCACCAGGTCGATGGTGTGAAGGAACTGGTTGCGCAGCCCGCCCTTGTCCTTGATCCGGGCCGGCCAGGAAATGATCATCGGGTTTCGCGTTCCGCCGAAGTGCGAGGCCACCTGTTTGGTCCACTGGAACGGCGTGTTCATCGCATGCGCCCAGGCGGACGGGAAGTGATTGAAGTGCTTCCGGCCACCCAGCTCGTCAATCACCTTCAGGTTGTCCTGCCACTTCTCAAGGATGCCGTTGAAGAACAGGTTCTCGCACAGCGAGCCCTCCAGGCCACCTTCGGCGCTGGCGCCGTTGTCGCCGGCGATGTAGATGAAGATGGTGTTCTCGCCCCCCGGCAGCGCCCGGCACGCATCCACCACCCGGCCCAGTTCGTGGTCGCAGTGCGCGGCGTAACCGGCGAACACCTCCATCATCCGCGCGTACAGGCGCTTCTGGTCGGCGTTGAGCGAACTCCACGCCGGCAGCCCCTTGGAGCGGGTTGTCAGCTTGGTGTCCTTCGGCACCACGCCCAGCTTCTTCTGCCGGGCCAGGGTCAGCTCGCGGTACTTGTCCCAGCCACCATCGAACTGGCCCTTGAACTTGTCGGCCCACTCGCTCCAGATATGGTGCGGCGCATGCGTGGCGCCGGTGGCCACATACAGCATGTAGGGTCGCGACGCGGCGATGCTTTTGACCTGGCGTACCCAGGCAATGGCCTTGTCGGCGATGTCGGTGGTGAGGTGATAGTCCGGGTCGGTCGACTTCGGCACCAGGTTGCGGTTCTCGTACAGGATCGGGTCCCAGTGGTTCATGTCGCCCGCGTTGAAGCCGTAGAAGTAATCGAAGCCCAGGCCGTTGGCCCAGCGATCGAAGGGTCCTGCCTGGCTGGTGTCCCACGGCGGCGTGTTGTGGTTCTTCCCGATCCACGCGGTCATGTAACCGTTCTGGCGCAGCACTTCGCCGATGGTGCCGCAACTCTTGGGCAGCACGCAGGTATAGCCGTCGTAGCCGGTGGCCACTTCGGTGATGCCGGCGAACGACGCCGAATGATGGTTGCGCCCGGTAATCAGCGCGGCGCGGGTCGGGCTGCACAGCGCGGTGGTGTGGAACCGATTGAAGCGCAGGCCTTCGGCGGCCAGCTTGTCCATCGTCGGCGAGGGGATGCCACCGCCGAACGTGCCGTACTGGCCGAAGCCGCAGTCATCGATCAACAGCAGCACGATGTTGGGTGCACCTTCAGGCGCGGCGACCGGCTGCGGGAACTGCGGTGGATCGGATTCGACGTAAGTGCGGCCTACTTCGCCGGAAAAGGCGAAGTCCGGGCGCGGCAGCACGTGCGGGGTGCCGGGGTTGGATTCAGTGGAACCTGCATTGCCCTTCCTGCGTGCCATGGCCTGTGCTCCCGATCCGAAAAGCTGATTCTGTCGATTGCAGAACGCGTGGTCGTCGGTAGTTCTACTGACCATTTTCCAGCCGGGGAAAGGGCGCCGGGCGGGTGCCCGGCGCCCTCTGTCACTTCTGCTGCAGGAACGCCAGCAGATCCTGGTTGACCCG
>DGIP01000266.1:17776-18276 GCA_002386405.1 Stenotrophomonas maltophilia | reverse complement strand
CGATCGAGGACGCAACGCTGTCGCCGCGCTTCATCGTCAAATACCGCGCCGGCAGCGCGGAGCTGGCACAGCCTGCAGCCCGCCAGCGCTCGCTGGATGCCGCCGCGGGCCGCGCCCGCACGCTGCTGGCCGCCACCGGCACGCCTGCCGCACAGGGCAAGGCCGCCCTTGGCGTGACCACCCTTCGCGCCACCTTCGGCGGCCGTCACGTCGTCCGCGCTGACCGCCGGCTGGACCGCGCCCAGGCCGAAACCCTGATGCGCGCCATCGCGGCCGATCCGAACGTGGAATCGGTGCGGGTGGACCGCATGATGCACCGCGCCGCCGTGCCCAACGACCCGGTGCTGGCCAGCCACCAGATGTGGCACTACGGCAGCGGCGCCGGTGGCGCGCGCGTCACCACCGCCTGGGAGGCCGGGGCCACTGGTGCGGGTGTCGTGGTCGCGGTGATCGATACGGGTGCCACCCACCATGCCGACCTGGAAGCCAACCTGCTGCCG
>DGIP01000266.1:17361-17613 GCA_002386405.1 Stenotrophomonas maltophilia | reverse complement strand
CTGGAAGCCAACCTGCTGCCGGGCTATGACTTCATCTCCGACGCCTTCGTTTCCCACCGCGCCACCGATGAGCGCGTGCCGGGCGGCTGGGATATCGGCGACTACAGCGCGGCCAACGAATGTGGTGCAGGCGCCCCGGCCAGCAACAGCAGCTGGCATGGCACGCACGTGGCCGGCACCATTGCCGAAGTCACCAACAATGGCGTGGGCGGCGCGGGCATCGCGTACAACGCCAAGGTGCTGCCGGTGCGC
>DGIP01000266.1:0-17096 GCA_002386405.1 Stenotrophomonas maltophilia | reverse complement strand
GGTGCTGCCGGTGCGCGTGCTGGGTCGCTGCGGCGGCTACACCTCCGACATCAACGACGCCATTGTCTGGGCGGCCGGTGGCCACATCGAGGGCGTGCCGGACAACACCACCCCGGCCGAAGTCATCAACATGAGCCTGGGCGGCGCGCACGACTGCGACAGCGATACCCAGGCGGCCATCAACGCCGCCGTGGCACTCGGCACGCTGGTGGTGGTGGCGGCCGGCAACGACAACGCGCCGGTGACCGGGCACGCGCCGGCCAGCTGCGCGAACGTGGTCACCGTCGGCGCTACCGGCTATTCAGGCCAGCGCGCCAGCTATTCCAACTACGGGCCGGGCATCGACCTGGCCGCACCGGGCGGCGCGGGAACCGAAGGCAGCCCCAACGGCTACATCTGGTCCACGCTCAACGCAGGCACCACGGTCACGGCGGGCGATATCTATGCCGGCTACACCGGCACCTCGATGGCCACCCCGCACGTGGCGGCCGTGGCGGCGCTGATGCAGAGCGTGGCCGCCAAGCCGCTGACGCCGTCGCAGGCCGAAGGCCTGTTGAAGGCCACCTCGCGCGCCTTCCCGGTCAAGCAGAGCCAGCCCAATGGCGCCGGCCTGCTGGACGCGGCCGCGGCGGTGGCACGCGCCCGCACCTTCGGCCAGCCGATCGACGGCATTCCCACCAGCCCCGGCACGGCCATGCTGCTGCCGGCCATGGCGGCCGGCCAGCGCGACCTTTATGTGATCGATGTGCCGGCCGGCAAGACCCGCGTGGACATCACCACCTACGGTGGCCGCGGCGAAGTGCAGTTGCTGCTGGGCTATGAAGCCGATCCGCTGCCGAACCAGAACGCGGGTGCGTCGGCCCGGCCCGGCATCAACCAGGCCATCACCGTGAACAGCCCGGCACAGGGCCACTACTACCTGGCCGTTTCCGCAACGCAGGACACCACCGGCGCGCGCCTGCTGGTCAAGGTGAACTGATTGAGCCGATGGAAAACCGGGGTATTTGCAGTGCTGCTCGCCTGCAATGCCGTGCTGGGAATCGGTGTACTGACCCGGGAGGAGGGCCCTCGCGGCCCTCCGGCCCGTATCGCGTTGCAGTCCACCGACGATGGTCGCCAGGTTCGGCTGCGCCGGGGGCAGGAGGTCACGGTCGCACTGCCGGCGCTTTCAGCGTCCGGTTACCGCTGCGGTCTGCGCGACCCGTTGCCCGGGCTGCTTTCGCTGGAACAGGTGCCGCCGCGTGTAGGCGGCACGCCCGGATGGATATTCCGGACCCTGCAGCCGGGCCGTGGCGTGTTGCGGTTTGAGTGCCGGCAGGAGCTCTCGGACGGGCCGATGCGGGAGTTTCAGTTTCACCTGCAGATTGATTGAACGCCGCTGGGCGCCGGGTCTGTCGTAGGATTGGGGATTCTGTAGAAACGCACGAGAACGCCAGGCCCATGCGCCTTACCCGGTACCGATTCGGCGACTTCCAGCTGGACCCTGCCACGCGCGAACTGACCCGCTCAGGCGAGCGCCTGGCATTACCCCTCAAATCGCTGGAGTGCCTGGTTTACCTGGTCGTGAATCGTGAGCGTGCGGTAGGCCGCGACGAACTGGTATCGGCGGTATGGGGCCGGGCCGATGTCAGCGACACCGTCATCACCCAGACCATGCGGCGTGCCCGCAAGGCCCTGGACGATGCCGGCGACCGCCAGGCGATGATCCGCACGGTGGCCGGGTTCGGCTACAGGTGGGTGGCCGACGTGGAAGAAGTCGGCGGCGCTGGGCCTTCCGTTGAACCTGCAGCGCTGGTCGAGGCACAGGCACCGGCAGCGGAACCGGAACCGGCACCTGCACCTGCACCGGAACCACCGCCCGAACACAGCCGATCCTTCCGATCACGCGTGGCGATTGCGATTCTCATCGTAGTGGCATGCGGGATCATCGCGGGCACCGCGTGGTGGGTTGCCCAACAGCGAACCGCGCCGGCGCAGACCCAAGCCGTGAACGATGGACAGGCCATGGTGTTGCCGGTGACCGTGCAACCCCCGGTTGCCGAATTCAGTTGGGTGCGATTGGGTGCGATGGAGTACGCGGCCGACCGCCTGCGCAGCGCCAGCCTGAAGGTGGTGCCTACCGAACAGACCCTCCACCTCAGCAATGCTCCCACCGGCGACGCACAGGCCTTGCAGGCACTGCGCGCGCGCAGCGGAGCGCAATGGGTGATCGTCCCGTCTGCCGAACATGTGGACCGCCGGTGGCGGGTCAGGCTGCAGGTGCTCGATGGCACCTCGGATACCAGTGTCGAAGCGCTTGGCGATACACCGTTGCAGGCGATGGCTGCGGCTACCGATACCTGGCTTCGCCGCGTCCACCGTTCCCCGTCCAACGCCGCCATACCCACGGCGATGCAGGAGCGGCTGCAGCGGATCGATGCGCAGCTCGATGCCGGCCAGCTGGAAGCCGCGCGCGAGCAGATCCATGCGCTTCCGCCAGTGCAGCGCAACGCGCCTGCGGTGATGGTGCGCGAAGGGCAGCTGGAGTACCGGGCAGGGCAGATGGCGTCCGCGCAGACCCTGTTCCAGCGTGCATTGGCGAACGGGCTCGATACCGATGCCGCAACCCGTGCGAAGGGGCTGATGGGCCTGGGTTCGGTGGCGCTGCGCCAGCGCCACGCCGAGCAGGCCCAGCGCTATTACACCGACGCCCTTGCGTTGCTCGGCGACTCCGGCAGCGACGAGAAGTACACCACGTTGCTGGGCAATGCCTACAACGGGCGTGGCGTGTCGCGGGTACGCCAGGACGATCTTGCTGGTGCCGTCAGCGATTTCGGCATGGCGCGGGTGGCGATGCGCGAAAGCGGCGACGTGGTATCTGCCGCCATGGTGGGCTCGAACCTTGGCCGGATCGAAGGAACCCGCAATCACTGGCCGCAGGCCATCCAGGAGTTCGACGACGCCATCGCCGTGTTCGAGCGCTTCCAGGTCAATGATTATCTGGCGGCCACGTTGGCGGCCAGGTCGCTGGGCGAGCTGGAGACCGTGCAACCGGCGCGTGCGGGGCGCAGCATCGCGCGGGCCTCGGCGCTGGCGGACACCATCGAGGATGAAACCCTCGTCGGCGTGATTCTGTCCGCACGCGCGGCGGTAGCGACCGCCAACGGCGCTCTGCAGGACGCCTCCACGGCGCTCAAGAGCACGTCTGCAGCAACGATCGACAGCGAGCTGATGGGAAAGCTGCGCATGGGCCTGGCCATTGCACGCGGCGACCGTGCCGCGGCCGCACGGCTTGCCGGCGAGTTGCCCGGTTCGCTGAAGGGCGCCAGTGCGGACACCCTTGCGATCGCTACCCAGGCGGCGGGCAGCGTGGACGTTGCCAGGCGCTGGCTTGCCCTCGATGCCTCGGCATCCCATCCCTCCGCGCCCCCAACCCGGCGCCCCGCCGCCTTGTTCGCAGCGGCAGTGGTCGGCCATAGGTTCGACAAGCCTGAAGTGGCACTGGACCTGGCCGTTGCGGCCGTGGAGGCAGCCAACCGCGATGGAAGCCCGAATGACCGGGTCCGCGCCAACGTGCTCCGTGCGTTGATCCTGGCCGGGCAGGGCAACCTGCAGGAGGCCACCGCGGTACTGGGCGAGCTGGATGGTTACGTGCAGGACGACTACCGGGTTGCCTGGCTCGCTTGGCGTATCTACTCCCTCCGGGGGGAAGTAGAACTGGCCCAGCGGGCACGCCTGCATGCGGAGTCGTTGCGCAAGGAGCGTGCGCTGGACGCACAGCCCCTGCTGTAGCCCAGCCCCTTTCGCGTGCACTGCATGCCGGCTGCACGCGCGCTCCACACCGCGCTGCCTACAGTGGCTGCCATTCCCCCGACGGCGCCCATAGCGTGAACCTGCAGACCTCCTTGCCCCTTCCGCTTCCGCGCCGCCCGCTGCCGGACAGCTGCCAGTTCGAACTGCTGGATGTGAACGCGCTGCAGGACCCGTGCAGCGGGCGCATCGTGCACCTGTACTCGATGGTGGCGCGCTGCCTGTCCTGCGAGGCGGTATTCAAGGCGCAGGAAGGCGAGGGCTTCGTCAGCACCTCGGCCGCACGCGTGCTGCGCTGCCCCTCGGGGTGCGGCCAGCAGTCGCTCAGGGGCGCCGCGCTTCGCCAGTGGGGCGCGCAGGCAACGACCGGCTCTGGATCGACACCGCTTCAACAATCTGTTCCGGCGTAAACGCGCAATGTCCTTCGCCGGTGGGCGGTAGCGTCCTCGGCGGGGGCGTCGCGCCTGCCTTGGCGGCAAGCGCCGGGTAGACCGGCTCGAAGCGAGGCGTCACGGAAGGGTCATTGAGGTTGTACTGCAGCAGCAGCGGCCGGCGCAGCGCGCCGGTCAGGCGCAGGTCGCGATCAAGCTTCGCCTTCGCCTGGGGGTCCGCGGCAATGCGCCGTACGCCGGCGTTGAATGCCTTGTCGTCGCCGAAGCCGGCATACACCGTGTCCTTGTTGCTGACCGGAATGCCGCCGCTGATCTTGACCAGCTGCTGGAACACCAGGGCATGCAGGCTGATGGTGCCCGCCAGCTCATCCACCGTCAGCTCCAGGCGCTTTGCCAGCACGTCGGCTGCCTCCGGGCGGGACTGCACGGCAGCGGCGATGGCATCCACCATCTCCCCCTGCGGCAACGTGGCAGCGGCAGGTGAGCTCAACCCGCCTTCCGGCAGCCCTTTCGCGCCGGGGAAGAAATACTCGAACGCCACCAGCGAGGTGAGCACTTCGGCGGCCAGCACCTCGCCCGGCAGGTTGGCGCCGCACATCGAGATGCCACCGGTGTAGTGCTCCGGCATCCGCTCCAACGTTCCGATCGCCACCGCGCCCCCCATCGAGAAGCCCAGGATCCAGCTGCGTTTCGTGTCTGGATGCTGGGCCACGAACTGCGCCCGCAGCCGCTCCAGATCGTCAATGGCCCCGCGCACGGCCCAGCCCTGGTCGGCGTACCCGCTCTGCGCCACCGCATAACCGGCCTTGACCAGCGCCTCGCTCCACGCGTTACCCGGCCACGGGTCCGGGCGCGGCGTACTGACGGGCTCGAAACCATGGGCGTACATCACCAGCTCGCCGTTCCAGTGGGCCGGCACGTCGATGCGCCAGGGCGCGCCCTGCAGCGTGCCCGTTTCGCTGTGGGTTTCCGGGGTCACCGGAGCCTTGGCCCAGCCCGGCGGAAGCAGCAGGGCAGTGCACAGCCCCAGGCACAGCGAGACGGTCGCAGCAGTACGCATCCAGATCATCCTCGGTCAGGTGCCGGCGCAAGATCGACCAGCAGCGTGGGAATCAATTCGGAAACCGTGGGGTGGATCGGCACCGCCCAGCGCAGTTCATCCAGCGGCCGGTCGGCACTGATCATGTCGAGGATGCCGTGGATCGCCTCGTCGCCGCCAGTGCCCAGGATCGCCGCGCCGAGAATCTTCCGGGTTTCGGCATCGGCCACCACCTTCATGAACCCCTTGGTCTCGCCTTTCTCTACCGCACGGCCGACACGGGTCATGGGTCGCTTGGAGAAGAGCAGGGGCCGGCCGGACTTCACCGCCTCTGCTTCGGACATCCCGGCCCGACCCAGCGGCGGGTCGATGAACAGCGCATACCCCGGCACCCGGCTGCTCACCCGGCGGTCCTCCCCATCCAGCAGGTTGGCGGCCACGATCTCGAAGTCGTTGTAGGCGGTGTGGGTGAAGGCACCACGGCCGTTGCAGTCACCCAGTGCCCATACGCCGGGAACCGATGCCTGCAGGTGGTCGTCCACCTTGATGTAACCGCGCTCATCCCGGTCGATCCCTGCGCTGTCCAGCCCGAGGTCGTCGGTGTTGGGGCGGCGGCCAATGGCGATCAGGACGTGGCTTCCGGCAACCTCCGCGGGGCCGGTGGTGGTCTCGAAGGCCACCTCGATCCCGCCGTCGAACTTCCTGAAGGCAATCTTGTCGGCGCCGGTACACACCTCGATGCCCTCATCTTCCAGGATGCCCCGCACCGCCTCGGAGACATCCGGGTCCTCGCGCGTGATCAGCCGGTCGGCCCGCTCGATGACGGTCACCTGCGCGCCGAACCGCCGGTACATCTGTGCGAACTCCAGCCCGATGTAACTCCCGCCCACCACCACCAGGTGGCGGGGCAGGGCGTCCAGCGCCACGATGCTGCTGTTGGTCAGGTAGGGAACATCGCCCAGGCCCGGCATGTCCGGCACCGCCGCGCGGCCGCCCACATTGACGAAGATGCGGGGGGCAGCAAGGCGCTCCCCGTTGACCGTGATGCTGCCCGGTCCATCGAAGCGGGCGTGGCCACGAATCAGTTCGACATTGGGCATGCCTGCCAGCCAGTCCTCATTCCCTTTGCGCGAATCCATGATCACCTTGCGTGCGCGGGCCTCCACCACCTTCATGTCGACGCTCACCGTGCCGGTGGAAATCCCGTACTCGGCACCCCGGCGGGCCATCTGCGCGGCATAGGCGCTGGCCACCAGGGTCTTGGTCGGCTTGCAGCCGGTATTGACGCAGGTGCCGCCCACGAGGTGGCGTTCGATGATGGCGACGCGCATCCCGGCCGCGTCCAGCCGGCCGGCCAGTGATGGCCCGGCCTGGCCGGTGCCGATGATGATGGCGTCGAAGCTGCGGGTGGGACCCGACGGGCCCGGCGACTGGGGGGAGTTGGACATGGAGGTACCCTGGTTGTGTGGGCCAAGGGCCATTCAATACACTCGTCCGCGTGAGCGCCACGCAGATCATTCGCCGGTATACCGAAGTAGAGGCCAGGAAGCTGGCCAGCGAATGGCTTTCCGTGTTCGGTCATGACCGGTTGGGGCTGAACACCAAGGCCTTCATGTGGCACGTCTTCAGTGCCGGGCGCTCCCCCAGTATCGGCGGCGACGCGGCCGAGGCGGAATACCGGTTGCAGACCGGTGTGGAGTTCGTCGTGTTGTCCAACGACCGCAATGCCGCGTTCCTCACCGACGTTCGTCCGGACACGCCGGAGTGGTCTGACTGTTATGTGTTCCCACCTAACTTTGCCTGGACCATGGCATTCACCCATGAGGCCGGTTGGCTGGGGCCTTACTTCGCCCGCCACCGCGATTTCGCGAGGCTGGATGCGGAGAACCAGGCAACGCTGCGGAAGGCGCAGGAGCGGGCAGAGGCGCGTGCCAAGGGGTGGTGCGAATAGCGGCATCTTGTATGCTCCCGTGTCGGAACCACCATGGAGCGGTAGCGTTGAACAAACAGGTTGCGGTTGTACTGCTTGCACTGATGATGACCAGTTGTGCCAAGACGCCCAGCGCGGCGGTCGCCAATGCGGTCACTGACACGGCGACGCCGACCGAACAGGCACCGCGCAAGGCGTCCGCCCTGGGCGGCCAACGCGGCGAGGGCGCACCCTACGAGGTAGTCGGTAGCGAGGTGTGGAATGTGCCGGACCCCGTTTCCGGACGGATGTACCAGGTATTCGTTGCGCTGCCGCCGTCTTATGCCGACAGCCCCGACCGCCGATACCCGGTTCTTTACGTGACCGACGCCGACTACGCATTCCCGTTGGCGCGGCAGATCGGCCGTCGCCTGAACGTGGAAGGCCCCAAGCTGGAAGAGTTCATCCTGGTGGGTCTGTCCTATTCGGTGGGTGACGATGGCATGACCAGCCGCCGGCGTGACTACACCCCGACACCCAACGGCCCGAGCAGCGCACCGGCTGACGCCGTGCACGGCGGCGCTGCACCCTACATCGCCTATCTGCGCGAGCTGGTGCTGCCGTTCGTCGCTGGCCGCTACCGCACGGATGAAAGCCGGCGCCTGTTGCTGGGCCACTCCTACGGCGCGTTGCTTGGGAGCCAGATTCTCTTCACCGATCCGGACATGTTTTCCGGCTACATCGTGGGCAGTCCGTCGTTCTGGTACGACCGCAATGTGATGTCGCGGTTCGAGAAGGATTACGGCGCCGGGCACAACGATCTGAAGGCATCGGTCTACATGTACGTTGGCGAACGTGAAGCGCCGGCCTTCGGCAACGACGCGGACATGGTGGCCGATGCAAAGAACATGCAGGCCGCGCTGCGCGCGCACAACTATCCATCGCTTCGCCTGAAGCTGGACGTGCTCAACGATGAGGACCACCTGAGCGTGGCCCCGCGCGGGTTGACGCACGGGCTCAAGTACCTGCTCGGCAAGCAGCCAGGCGGCTGACGGCTTTAGTGCCTGGGGGCGGTCAGGTCTGATCGTCTACAGGCGCCGCAGGCGCGTTGGTCTTCACCGATTCGATCCCGCCATCGCGCGCGGCGGTGGTCGAATAGCGCTCGCTGGTGCCGATCACCTCGCCATTTCCTGCCTTGAGGTTGAACATCGGTTCGCCGTTGCTGGCGTTCTTGCGCTCGTAGCGGCTGTCGGCGGGCGAATTTTTCCGCACCGATTCAATGCCGTTCTGCGCGCTCTGCTTGGTGGTGTAGCGCTCGCTGTGCAGGATGGGCTCGCCATTGCCCGCCTTGAGCACGAAAAGGAACTGGGGGCCGGAGCGGGTCAACAGAAACTTGGCAGCCATGGGACCTCCACCTGTCTCGCCAGGAATGGCGCAGGCAATGTGTTGCATGCAGTGGCGGGTGTCTATCCTGAAACCGACGTCCGGAACGCTCGTTCCTCACTCGCGGCGCAGCTTGATGTCCACGTCGCGTGCCGTGTTCGAGATCAGCTGCAGCCCGAAGTCGCCGGTGCCATGCCGGGCCTTCACCAGCACATCTTCGCCATCGTCGGTCTCCACATGGAAGCCCTTGCCCAAGGCGACCCCCAGCGCATCACGGGCTGACTTGGCGATGTGGTTCTCCGATTGGCCATCCAGCACGGCCACGTTCACCTGCAGCGGTGGTGCATCTTTTGGCCAGACCCGGAAGCTGATCGTGCCATCGGACTTGGCCCGCTCGTCGAACACGATCCGCCATTTGTTGGAGGCGCGTGGGCGTTCGGCTTCCGGTGCCGCAACCGTGGCCGGCGCTCCAACCGTGGTCTGCGAGGACGCGAGGGAGGGTATGACGAGGGCCAACATGGCCGCCGCGCGCAGCAGGGCGATTCGTGGGAGGCAAAGGTTCATGGCCAGGCTCCGAAAGGGGGCAGCCACGCTGCCGACCATTCAGAGTCTGCAACCACGCCCCGATCATTGCATGCGTGTCAATGCGTAGCCGGGCCCAGTAATTCTACGGTGAGCGGCTCGCATCGTGACGCTGAATCCTGCCTCGGGCAGCGAAAAGGCACAGCCCGGTGCACACGCCCCACAGTGTTGCCAGCAGGAGGATCATGCCCAGTGCGTAATCGCTGCCGCGGTAGCCCACCACGATGCTCATGTCCCACGCCATCAGACCGGCGACGACCACGCTCAACACCAACAGCACGCGCGGGATCCACAATGCCAACCCACCGCGCGACTCCCGCCAGATGCGGCGGGCCGCCAACACGAACAGGAGCGTCACCACCGGGATGCCAACCCATACCAGCTGCTGCATGAAGACGCAGAGGAATGCCAGCTGTGCCCACGCTGGCACCAGCAGCAGGAACGGCGCATGGCGCGACATGGCATTTCTGGGGGCGGTATGGCGGCGCAGCAGGATGAAGCCCGAGACCAGTCCCGCGAAGATCAGGAAAGGCGTGGCCATGAACATGGAGAAAAAGCCACGGAAGTCGGAGGCGGCGGCAGGCCCCGCAGCCGTGGCCAGAACAAGGGCAAAAAGTGCTCGCTCGGTTCGATCCATGAACGTGTTGCTTCCTGTTGCTTCCTGATTGGGGCAGGACGATAGCAGATCGGCTCATCGAAGCCGATGCTGAATGGCTTTCCGGTCAATCTTCTCCCCATGGGCTGCAAGGCAATGCGCTCGCTGCGCCTGAAGCCGTTCGGTGGGGTGACACGGGCCACGTTGGACCGGCCAGTCAGGCGGGACCCGGCCAAGTCAAGGGCGGGGCCGACCAGCCGTCGCGCCGCGCGGCTTGGGTTGGTTAGGTGTATATTGTCGGAAATATTGGACACCACGGGGGTGCGGAATGATCAGTCATCTTGCTCAAGTGGGCGATTCCATCAGGGAGCGGCGGTCGGAGCTTGGGCTTTCCCAAGCACTGCTTGCAAAGCTGTCCGGGCTGACCAGGCAGACAATCAATGGCCTGGAGAGTGGCAAGCTCAAGGATTTGGGCTTCAACCGGGTATGCCAGGTGATGAACGTAATCGGGCTTAGTCCGGGCATGCCTTCAACTGGGCCCAGAAGCGCCAAGAAAGCGCTCTGGATGGCAGCCAATGCGGCTAACGTGAGCTACAAACGTGAAATCAATCCCGAGCAACTTGCACACATTCTTGCCACCGGCGATTTGAAGCGTGAGTTCATTGCCCACGTTGCCACGCTGCTGGAGGAAGCCCCCATCCCGCTACTGGTGATGGCGGTGGAAGAGGCTGCGATCAAAGAACGCGTTGCTCCGCAAAGAATCTGGAAGAACGTCGCATCGCTGGCGGATAGTCTTGAACTGGTTCGCAATGGCCTCTTTAAATGATTTCAGCGCACGAGCTTCCAGAACAGATATTGCCTGATGGGCCATGGAAGGCGCTCTTCGCGAACGCCATGGTGCTGATCCAGGAGATCCAAGCGGTAGGGGGAGGCGATGGTCCTTTCTGGACCTTAGGGGGCGGCACCGTCCTGATGTTCCGATACGACCATCGGGCCAGCAAAGACATCGATATTTTTGTCCCGGATCCTCAGTGCCTCGGATACGTAACACCGCGGCTAAGTGACACCGCCGCCGCGATGACAGCCAACTACGTCGAGGATGCGAGCTCCTACGTGAAGCTTGAGTTCGCAGAAGGCGAGGTTGACTTCGTGGCATCGCCCAATTTGATGGGCGATGCTTGGGAGTGGTGGAACATCTGCGGCCACGCGGTTCGAGTTGAGCGGCCTGCAGAGATCATCGCCAAGAAGATGTATCACAGGGGGCAACGAGCTACAGCGCGTGACTTATTCGATCTGTGCACTGTGATTGAACGTGACCCAGAGGGTCTCAGCGCGGCAGCGCCATTCCTTTTGAGATATCGAACACAGTTCATAGAGCGGATAAACTCGCGATCAACGGTTCTAGAAGCTACCTTCGAGGAAATCGATATGCGCGGCTACAGGCCCACGCTGCAGCATTGCATCAGCACGGCCACCGCGTTCCTTCGGTCGCTATGAAGCCGTTTCCACCGGTCCATATGACCAAACGGTGACTGTTGGAAGCTTGCCGTCAGCCTGCTGCCGCTTGCGCCAATACAAGGCCCCAGTCATGGACCGCACCGTCCTGCCAGGTGAGGCCGTCATTCAGACGGCCGTACACAGCCCCGGGCGTATAGTCGATCCACACTACGTTTCCCCATGGCACCGGACTCCCCCGAGTTCATCACCGCAAGGATCGACGCAATGCCCAAGGGCTCAGACCTGTTGGTCGCCGCACTCGAAAACGAGGGCGTGGACCGCATCTTCGGCGTTCCGGGCGAGGAAAACCTCGACTTCCTGGAATCGCTTCGCAACTCCAGCATCGAGCTGGTCCTCACCCGCCACGAACAGGCGGCCGCCTTCATGGCCGCCACCCACGGCCGCCTTACCGGCAGGCCAGGCGTCTGCCTGGCCACCCTTGGCCCCGGCGCGCTGAACTTCTCCACGGGTGCGGCCTATGCCCACCTGGGGGCTTGGCCGATGATCCTCATCACCGGCCAGAAGGCGGTGATGAGTGCCAAGCAGGCCCGGTTCCAGATCGTGGACATCGTGGCCTCGATGAAGCCGCTCACGAAAATGACCCGCCAGATCGTCAGCGCAGCGGCCATCCCGGCCACCGTGCGCGATGCCTTCCGCGTGGCCATGGAAGAGCGGCCCGGCCCGGTCCATCTGGAACTGCCGGAGGATATCGCCGGCGAGGAAGTGGAAGACGTGCCGGTCATTCCAGTCCACCCGTTGGAGCGCCCCATCGCCCACGGCGCCGCGCTCGACCGGGCAGCGGAAGCCATCCTGGCCGCCAAGCGCCCGCTGGTGATGATCGGCGCGGCCTGCAGCCGCCCGTGGCTGACCGAATCGCTCTCCACGTTCGTGGCGCGCACCCGCCTGCCGTTCTTCAACACCCAGATGGGCAAGGGCGCGGTGACCGGCGGCTCCAACCTGTACATGGGCACCGCCGCGCTTTCCGAAGGCGACTACGTCCACGAGGCCGTCGCGCGGGCTGACCTGATCATCGCCATCGGCCATGACACCGTCGAAAAGCCGCCGTTCCTGATGAAAGGCAAGGGCGGCCCCAAGGTCATCCACGTGAACTTCCAATCCGCCACGGTCGAGCAGGTCTACCACCCGGATATCGAGGTGATCGGTGACATCGGCGCCAGCGTTGATGGCCTCGCCGCGCGGCTGGAAGGCAAGCTGGCCGAAGACCAGGGCATGGTCGACCTGCGCCAGAAGATCCTCTCGCGCCTCAACGACCGGGCCGATGAAGACCGCTTCCCGGTTACCCCGCAACGGCTGGTGCACGACGTGCGCGAGGCCATGCCCGAAGACGGCATCGTCTGCCTCGATAACGGCATGTACAAGATCTGGTTCGCCCGTAACTACCGCACCCACGTCGCCAACACGCTGCTGCTGGATAACGCCCTGGCCACCATGGGCGCGGGCCTGCCGTCGGCGATGATGGCCTCGATGCTGTACCCCAAGCGGCGCGTGCTGGCCGTTTGCGGCGATGGCGGGTTCATGATGAACTCGCAGGAGATGGAAACCGCCGTGCGGCTGGGCCTGAACCTGGTGGTGATCATCCTCAATGACAGCGCCTACGGCATGATCCGCTGGAAGCAGGCCGTGGACGGCTTTGAAGATTTCGGCATGCGCTTTGGCAACCCGGATTTCGTGCGTTACGCCGAAGCCTATGGCGCCAAGGGCACGCGGGTAACGTCGGTGGAAGCGCTCGTGCCCACGATCGAAGCCGCCTTTGCCGGCGGCGGCGTGCACCTGCTGGACGTGCCCATCGACTATTCCGAAAACACCCGCGTACTGGTCGACGAGCTGCGCAACCGCACCCCCGACGTGGGCTGTGCGTAAGCGCCACCGTTGCCCACTGAATACAAGGAACCCCACATGTTGACCGTAGTACAAGCCTTCGACCGCGCCCCCATCCAGGACGTTCCTTTCGATGACGCCGCCGCGCTGGAGCGCAAGCTCGGCAATGCCGAACGCGTGTTCAAGGACCGCGACGGCTGGCTCAAGCCGCACCAGCGCATTGCCATCCTGCGCAGGCTGGCGACCCTGATGGAAGCCAAGCGCGACCACCTGGCGCTGCAGATCGCGCGCGAAGGCGGCAAGCCGCTGCCCGATGCCATCATCGAAACCAACCGCGCCATCGATGGCGTGCACAACGCCGCCGATGAACTGCGCAACTTCGCCGGCCGCGAAATCCCGATGGGCCTTTCGGCTGCGGCAGAGAACCGCTGGGCGTTCACGACCAAGGAGCCGCTCGGCATCGTGGCCGCCATCTCGGCGTTCAACCACCCGTTGAACCTCATTGTCCACCAGGTTGCCCCCGCCATCGCGGTGGGGTGCCCGGTCATCATCAAGCCGGCCTCCACCACGCCGCTGTCGTGCCTGGAGTTCGTCGCGATGGTCCACGAGGCCGGCTTGCCGGAGCCGTGGTGCCAGAGCTTCATTCCGGAAGGCAATGAACTGGCCGAAGCTCTGGCTACCGATAAGCGCGTGGCCTTCCTCAGTTTCATCGGCTCGGCGCGGGTGGGCTGGTCGCTGCATGCCAAGCTCGCCCATGGCGCGCGCTCGGCGCTGGAACACGGCGGCGTGGCACCGGCCATCGTGGACCGCAGCGCGGACCTGGCCAAGATCATTGAACCCATCGTCAAGGGCGGTTACTACCACGCCGGCCAGGTGTGCGTGTCCACCCAGCGCATCTTCGTGCACAACGACATTGCCGAGGACTTGACCGAAGCCCTCATCGCACGCGTGGAGAAGCTGCGCACCGGCGACCCCACCCTGAAGGACACGGAAGTAGGCCCGCTGATCCAGCCGCGCGAAGCCGACCGGGTGGCTGAATGGATCGACGAGGCAGTGAAGGGTGGGGCCACGCTCGCCACCGGCGGCAAGCGCCTCTCCGAAACCACCCTGCAGCCCACCGTGCTGCTCAATCCAGCCGCTGATGCACGGGTGACCACGCAGGAGATCTTCGGGCCGGTGGTGGCGGTGTATCGCTACAGCGAGCTGGACGAGGCCATCGCACGCGCCAACTCGCTGCCCACCGCGTTCCAGGCCAGCATCTTCGCCCAGGACATCGACGTGGCCATGCGTGCCGCCAACCGCCTGGATGCCTCGGCCGTGATGATCAACGACCCCACCGCGTTCCGCACCGACTGGATGCCGTTCGCCGGCCGCAGGGAATCGGGCTACGGCACCGGCGGCATTCCGTACACCATGCGGGATATGTCGCAGGAAAAGATGATCCTGATGCGCAGGAGCTGAGCGCAGGCCCGGGAACGGTATGTTTTCTGGGTGGGGCACAGTAGTTGTACGGGCGCGCAGGGGTGGGGCAGCTGATGCAATAGCAAGGCATCCGCCGCCCGCCCTGTTCTGGAGAGTCACATGCGCTTCCTGGCACTTTCGTCTTCCGTCACGCTCATCGTTGCAGCGCTCGCCACCAGCGGGTGCCAAACCACACCGCCGCCCGCTGAACCTTCAGCGCCTGCGCCCCGGTCGTTGCCGGGCCCCATGACAGCGGCTTCTGCTGCGGTGACGTTGCAGGGCCAGATCACCGCCATCGACACCCGCACCCGCGCGGTGACGGTCACCGGTGCCGATGGAGGCAGCCTGGACTTCATCGCCGGCGCCGACGTGCGCAACTTCAACCAGCTGAAGGTGGGCGACAAGGTCACCTTGGACTACCAGGCCGCCGTCGCGCTGGACCTGCAGCCGGCAGGGAGCGCGCCGGTGGGCGTGACCAAGTCGCAGGCGGGTACCGTGCCGATCCGCGGCGCCACGCCGGGTGGGGCGCGTTCGAACACCATCGAGATCGTCACCGAAGTGGCGGCCGTGGACCCGGTGGCCAACACCATTGCGCTGCGAGGGCCGCGTGGCAACACCCAGATCATCGCGGTGGAGCGCGAGGACCTGCGCGCAAAACTGCCCAACGTAAAGCGTGGCGACCTGCTGAAGATCTCCTATACCGAAGCCGTCGCGCTGGGCATTCGCCGCGACAGCCCCTGAAACAACGGCGGGGGAGGCCCGGGGCAGGTGGGTGTACGCCTGCCCCGGTGGGGCACTTGACGGGCAAGTGGGCAGCCTTGAAGATCGGCACATTCAGCCTGCCGTCCAAGGATTGACCATGTCTGGCTTCATCGGTGACCTGTTGGAAGGCATTGTCGATTTCGTGACCGACATATGGGCTGCGTCGGCAGCGTGCCGCGAGCGGCCGGCCGGCGAATTCGTGGGGTGAGGATGCGGCGGATACGGCCGTGTTCAATGCGTGGGTGATCGGCCTTTCGATCCTGGCCCTCGCTGCCGGCAGCATCCTGTTCTTCGTGCTGAAGCTGCCGCTGTGGCTAAGCCTGGCGCCGGTCGTCGCAGGCGGGGTGTACGTGGGCTACCGCTGGATTGCGCTGACTCGCGCTTGATCGCGCACCTGGCGTCGAATGCGTCATGCGTTCGGACTCCCTGCAATGCACGTTTGTGAGGCGTTGAACGCCGCACACGTGATGTGGTGCCAACGAAAACACGCCGCACCGCACGAAATTACACCCAAACGGCCCATTCCACGCCACGTATAGATGGCGCCGATCAAAAGCGGCTGATCGAAAGATCAAAACAACTTCCGCTATGCTCACGTCCGCGACATGGTTGAACCTCGGAGCGTAAGAACTCCTAAAGAGATGCAACACGTTGAATTCCCGCGTCGGGAGGGTGACGAAATACAACACCCTTTGGAAATACGTCGCGCCGGTCTCTTTACGGTTCTTAACCTCCCGACTCCCTCGCCATCCCGGCGAGGGAAGCTCCCCAACGGAGGTTCCACCATGTCCAGTCATTCCACTGATGCACCTTCCAGCGCAGTCGCCAGCCAGAAGCTCTGGTGGCGCAAGCCAAAAAGCGTCATGACCAACTCGCTCCATCACGACGGCCTGGTGACGTTTCCCGGCTGCCCACCCATTCCTTGCCTGAAGCTGCGCGGCCTGTGGATTCACGCTCTTGGCATCGAGCCTGGTACCCGGCTGTATGTTGAGACAAGACCGGGCGTCATCATCCTATCGGTTGATCAAGCTGGCATAACCGACATGCCTTCGGTGGCGTATCGCAAAGCTGCGCGAACCCCCGTCATGCTTGATAATCAATGAACACGTCCAGCGTCGTTCATAGCTGAGACCACCCGCACAGAACAGCGATCTCGCGATCCGCATCACTCGATGCGAACGTACACTTCTCGTCACGAAGAACCTCGGCTCGCACGCCGAAGCAGGACGAACAATGAAAAAGACATCAGGTAGTCCACGCCTCAAAACGGCAGCTGCGCACGCACCAACTCGCAAGGCAAAGGACGCTGCGCGCGGAGTGGCTTCGACACCCTCCACGGCGAGTGCCAAAGCCGGAGCGGAAGCGTCGGCGTCAAGGCGAAACGCCTCGGCGCCGAAATCCTCTCTTGAACTGGCCGGGCCAGTGCGAGGACACACCAGCACATTCCCCCTGAGAAAATTCCGTGTCTATGGATGCAGCCTGACCAAAGCCCAGCGCATCAGTGCTGTGTTCTCAGTAATGAAAAAGAAATAGCCGGAACTATGATTACGTCAGGGATTGACGCGAACTGCGCGAACCACGTCTTCATCAACTGTCCGTTCACAGATGACTTCCGGCCCCTGTTCCAATGCGCGATCTTCACTGTCCTACTATGTGGGTTCTTGCCACGATCGGCGCTGGAGGCTGGGGATGGCTCTGAAGTTCGAATGGACAAGATCACGCGTCTGATCAAAGAGTCGCAGTACAGTATTCATGATCTATCCGCCGTCCAGCTTGATTCCTTCAACGATCTGCCGCGCTTCAACATGCCATTTGAATTGGGAATGGTCATAGGCTCGAAGCGCTTCG
>DGIP01000171.1 GCA_002386405.1 Stenotrophomonas maltophilia | reverse complement strand
CCAAACCAGAAGCGGTACTGCAACCATACCAGCAGTACCGCGAGCACCAGCAGCAGCCAGCGCCAGGTGCGCATGCGGATCAGCGCTTCAGCGAGACGAACGCGTCACGGCCGGCGTAACGCGCGCCGGCACCGAGGGCTTCCTCGATGCGCAGCAGCTGGTTGTACTTGGCCACGCGGTCGCTGCGGCACAGCGAGCCGGTCTTGATCTGGGTGGCGGTGGTGGCCACGGCGATGTCGGCGATGGTGGTGTCTTCGGTTTCGCCCGAACGGTGCGAGACCACGGCGGCGTAGTTGGCGTGGTGCGCCATCGCGATCGCCTCGAGGGTCTCGGTCAGGGTGCCGATCTGGTTGACCTTGATCAGGATCGCGTTGGCGGTGCCGGACTCGATGCCTTCCTTGAAGATCTTCGGGTTGGTCACGAACAGGTCGTCGCCGACCAGCTGCACCTTCTTGCCAATGCGGTCGGTGAGCAGCTTCCAGCCGGCCCAGTCGTTCTCGGCCAGGCCGTCTTCGATGGTGATGATCGGGTACTGGGCGGCCCAGTCGGCCAGGAAATCGACGAACTGCTCGGAGGTCAGGCGCTTGTTCTCGCCCACCAGGTTGTACTTGCCGTTCTCGTAGAACTCGCTGGAGGCCACGTCGAGGCCCAGCAGCACGTCTTCACCGGCGGTGTAACCGGCCTTGCCGATCGCTTCGAGGATGGTGTCGAGCGCTTCGACGTTGCTGCGGAAGTCCGGGGCGAAACCGCCTTCGTCGCCCACGGCCGTGCTCAGGCCATGGCCCTTGAGCACCGACTTCAGCGAATGGAAGATTTCGGTACCGGCGCGCAGGGCTTCGGAGAACGAGGTGAAGCCGACCGGCAGCACCATGAATTCCTGGAAGTCGACGTTGTTGTCGGCATGCGCGCCGCCGTTGATGATGTTCATCATCGGCACCGGCAGGCTCACGTCGGTGCTGCCCTTGGACAGGTACTGCCACAGCGCCTGCTTGTTGGCGGCAGCGGCGGCGTGGGCATTGGCCATGGACACGGCCAGCAGTGCGTTGGCACCCAGGCGGCCCTTGTTTTCGGTGCCATCCAGGTCGATCAGGCGACGGTCGAGGCCTTCCTGGTCGGCCGCGTCAAACCCCTTCAGCGCGGTGGCAATGGTGGTGTTGACGTTGTTGACGGCGTTGCGCACGCCCTTGCCCAGGTAACGGGTCTTGTCGCCATCGCGCAGCTCTACCGCTTCCTTGGTGCCGGTGGAGGCACCCGACGGCACGGCGGCACGGCCGAACGAACCGTCCTCCAGGGTGACTTCGGCTTCCAGCGTGGGATTGCCACGGCTGTCGAGGATTTCACGGGCGTGGATGCTGCGGATCGTGGTCATAGCGGGCCGGTTACCAGTCAGAAAGGGGGAACGCCAAAAAGCAGTGCGTTGAAAGGTGCCGCGTGATTATCCCCACCTGCCCCCCGCTTGCCAAATCCGCGCGCGGGAAGCGTTCGGGGCTACAGCAGCGATGGCAGCAGCAGCACCAGCAACAGCAGGCCCAGCAGGCCCAGTGCGGCGCCGCCACCGGCCGGCTGGCGGCGCAGGCGCAGCGCCAACACGCTGGCCAGCACGGTGCCCAGCGCGCAGGTTGCGCCCAGCGCCAGGGCCAGGTTGATGGGCGTGGCGACGGCCTGGATGGCATGGCTGCCGTCACCGGGCGAACCCACTGCGGAAAACACCAGCACCATCAGCACGAACGCGCAGCCCCAGCTGGCGATGGACAGGACCAGGGCAGCCCAGCCCCAAGGCCAGGCGCGCCAGTGACGGCGCTGGCGGCGCGCCAGCTGCGCCGCCCACGGATCCTGGCTCAGGCGCGTGCTTCCTGCAGCAGCGCGCCGCCGGCCTTGCGCTCACGCGCGGCACGGATGAAGCCGATGAACAGCGGGTGGCCTTCGCGCGGGGTGGACAGGAATTCCGGGTGTGCCTGGCAGGCCAGGAACCACGGGTGCTGGTCGCGCGGCAGCTCGATCACTTCCACCAGGGTGTCGTCCATCGACTTGCCGGCAATCACCAGGCCGGCGTCTTCCAGCTGGGTGCGGTAGCGGTTGTTGAATTCGTAGCGGTGGCGGTGGCGCTCGGACACCACGTCCTTGCCGTACAGCTCACGAGCCAGCGTGCCCGGCTTCAGGCGCTGCTCCTGCAGGCCCAGGCGCATGGTGCCGCCGAGGTCGCTGCGGTCGTCGCGCTTTTCGACATCGCCGGTGGCGGTGCGCCATTCGGTGATCAGGCCGATCACCGGGTTGGGCGACTGGCGGTCGTTCTCGGTGCTGTTGGCGCCATCCAGGCCGACCACGTTGCGGGCGAAGTCGACCACGGCGGCCTGCATGCCGTAGCAGATGCCGAAATATGGCATCTGCTGTTCACGGGCGAACTGCGAGGTGAGCACCTTGCCTTCGAAACCACGGTCGCCGAAGCCGCCCGGCACCAGGATGCCATCGACGTCCTTCAGCGCGGCCATGTCGGTGCCTTCCAGGTCCTGCGCTTCCAGCCACTTCAGGTTGACCTTGGTGCGCTGGCGCAGGCCGCCGTGCTTGAGCGCTTCGCCCACGGACTTGTAGGCGTCCTGGTGGTCGACGTACTTGCCGACCACGGCGATGGTGACCTCGTCCAGGGGGTGCAGGGTGGCGTCCACCGCCGCTTCCCACTCGTGCAGGTCGGCCGGGCCGGCCTTGTCGCCCAGCTTGAGCTGGTTGATCACGATTTCATCCAGGCCCTGCTCGTGCAGGCCCATCGGGATGCGGTAGAGCACGTCGACGTCGGGCACGCTGATCACCGCGCGCTCGGACACGTTGGTGAACTGGGCGATCTTGCGGCGCTCGGACTCGGGCACCGGCTGTTCGGAACGGCACAGCAGCACGTCGGGCTGGATGCCGATCGATCGCAGTTCCTTGACCGAGTGCTGGGTCGGCTTGGTCTTCAGTTCACCGGCGGCGGCGATGTACGGCACCAGGGTGAGGTGCATGAACAGGGCCTTCTCCGGGCCGCGCTCGGTGCGCACCTGGCGGATGGCTTCCAGGAACGGCAGCGATTCGATGTCGCCCACGGTGCCGCCGATTTCCACCAGCGCCACGTCGAAGCCTTCGGTGGCTTCGTCCATGCAGCGGCGGATCTCGTCGGTGATGTGCGGGATCACCTGCACGGTGGCGCCCAGGTAGTCGCCGCGGCGCTCCTTGCGGATCACGTTCTCGTAGATGCGGCCGGTGGTGACCGAGTTCTTGCGGCTCAGGCGGGTGCGCACGAAGCGCTCGTAGTGGCCCAGGTCCAGGTCGGTCTCGGCGCCGTCGTCGGTGACATACACCTCGCCGTGCTGGAACGGGCTCATGGTGCCCGGGTCGACGTTGATGTACGGGTCGAGCTTCATCATCGTGACCTTCAGGCCACGGGCTTCGAGGATGGAGGCGAGCGAGGCGGCGGCAATGCCTTTGCCGAGCGAGGAAACCACGCCGCCGGTTACGAAGATCAAGGGAGTCATGGCTGGGGGTGTCCTGTCAGGAAGGGGGAAACGGCGCCGGCGCGCAGGGCGGCGGACGACGTGAAGGGGAAATCGGGGGTGGTCCGGGCGGCGGCGGCGGGGTGTTCACGCGCCAGGGCCGGGATCGAGGGAACGGTGACGTGGCGGCCGGTCGGCGAGGTCGGGGCGGCCGTGCCGGTCGCCGTTGGGACCGTCACCTCCTGCCTACCCTGCTGGCGGTCGCGCACGACCAGACCAGTCCATTCGCTGATGGATGACACGTACTGCTCCCGGAAAGCCATAGTTTACAGATTGAAGGCGTCCAGCCCAAGGGGCACGAACGAAGACGCCCCGGCAAGCCGGGGCGTCGGGGAAGCCGAAACGCTTGTTCAGCGCTTCTTCTTGGCCTCTTCTTCCTCTTCCTGCTGCGGCGCCTGCTGGCCCTTGGCCTTCATTTCGGCGGTGGCAGCCGCGCGGCGCTTGGCCTTGGCGTCGGCTTCGGACTGGGCCTTGGCCTCGGCCTGTTCGCCCTGCTGCGCGGTGGACTGGCCCTGTCCGGCGTTCTGCGCCATTGCCAGCGGCACGGCCACGACGGCGGCGGCAATGGCAACGATGGTCAGCAACTTCTTCATGGGGGGTCTCCTCGCATATGGCTGGGGATGGGGCGCCGGGGCTCCGGTTTTCCCAT
The DNA here is from genome assembly GCA_002386405.1 of Stenotrophomonas maltophilia. Classification (GTDB taxonomy): domain Bacteria; phylum Pseudomonadota; class Gammaproteobacteria; order Xanthomonadales; family Xanthomonadaceae; genus Stenotrophomonas; species Stenotrophomonas maltophilia_AD. The sequence goes on along the minus strand of DGIP01000171.1, from coordinate 2,095 downwards.
CGCCCACAGTCTATCGCGGGGTTGTCGGCCGCCCCCTGAACGTGCGGCGTGCAAAAAACCCCGCCACACCGCAAACTTCGCCGTCGCTTTGCGCTTTATGAAGACAGATGAATACCCGCTATAACGCCGCCGATATTGAAGTCCTGTCCGGCCTGGACCCGGTCAAGCGCCGCCCGGGCATGTATACCGACACCGCGCGCCCGAACCACCTGGCGCAGGAAGTGATCGACAACGCCGTGGACGAAGCGCTGGCCGGGCATGCCCGGACGGTGGAGGTCACCCTGTACAAGGACGGCAGCTGCGAGGTCACCGATGACGGTCGCGGCATGCCGGTGGACATCCACCCGGAGGAGAAGGTCCCCGGCGTGGAGCTGATCCTGACCCGGCTGCATGCGGGCGGCAAGTTCAACAACAAGAACTACACCTTCTCCGGCGGCCTGCATGGCGTGGGCGTGAGCGTGGTCAATGCGCTGTCGACGCTGGTGGAAGTGCATATCCGCCGCGACGGCAGCGAGCACCGCATCACCTTCCGCAACGGCGACCGCGCCACGCCGCTGGAAGTGGTCGGCAGCGTGGGCAAGAAGAACACCGGTACGCGGGTACGCTTCTGGGCCGACCCGAAGTACTTCGATACGCCCAAGTACAACCTGCGGGCGCTGCGCCACCTGCTGCGCGCCAAGGCGGTGCTGTGCCCGGGCCTGACCGTGAAGCTGCGCGACGAGGCCACCGACGAGCAGGACACCTGGTACTTCGAGGACGGGCTGAGCGATTACCTGAAGGCCGAGCTGGGCGAGCGCGAAATGCTGCCGGCCGAGCTGTTCGTGGGCCAGCTGAAGAAGGACACCGAGGTGGTGGACTGGGCGGTGGCCTGGCTGCCGGAAGGCGAGCTGGTCCAGGAAAGCTACGTCAACCTGATTCCGACCGCGCAGCACGGCACCCACGCCAACGGCCTGCGCACGGGCCTGACCGAGGCGCTGCGCGAGTTCTGCGATTTCCGCAACCTGCTGCCGCGCGGGGTGAAGCTGGCCCCGGAAGACGTGTGGGACCGGGTGTCGTTCGTGCTGTCGTTGAAGATGACCGACCCGCAGTTCAGCGGGCAGACCAAGGAACGGCTGTCGTCGCGCCAGGCGGCGGGCTTCGTGGAGGGCGCGGCACATGACGCCTTCAGCCTGCTGTTGAACCAGAACGTGGCGTTGGGCGAGCAGATCGCGCAGCTGGCGATCGAGCGCGCCAGTGCGCGCCTGAAGACCGAAAAGCTGGTGGTGCGCAAGAAGGTCACGCAGGGCCCTGCCCTGCCGGGCAAGCTGGCAGACTGCATCAGCCAGGACCTGTCGCGCACGGAGCTGTTCCTGGTGGAAGGCGATTCGGCGGGCGGCAGTGCCAAGCAGGCGCGTGACAAGGACTTCCAGGCGATCATGCCGCTGCGCGGCAAGATCCTGAACACCTGGGAAGTATCGTCGGGCAGCGTGCTGGCGTCGGAAGAAGTGCACAACCTCGCGATCGCGATCGGCTGCGACCCGGGCAAGGAAGACATCAGCGGGCTGCGTTACGGCAAGGTGGTGATCCTGGCCGACGCGGACTCGGATGGCCTGCATATCGCCACGCTGCTGACGGCGCTGTTCCTGAAGCACTTCCCGTCGCTGGTGGATGCGGGCCACGTGTTCGTGGCGATGCCGCCGCTGTTCCGCGTGGACGTGGGCAAGCAGGTGTTCTACGCGCTGGACGAGGAAGAAAAGCGTTCGCTGCTGGACAAGATCGAGCGCGAGAAGATCAAGGGCCAGGTCAACGTGACCCGCTTCAAGGGCCTGGGCGAAATGAACCCGAACCAGTTGCGCGAGTCGACCATCCACCCCGACACGCGCCGCCTGGTGCAGTTGACGGTGGACGACGGCGAGCAGACCAGCGCGCTGATGGACATGCTGCTGGCCAAGAAGCGCGCGGGCGACCGCAAGCAGTGGCTGGAGAACAAGGGCGATCTGGCTTCGCTTGAAGTCTGATTCCTGATGAAAGATCCCGCTTCGGCGGGATTTTTTTTGGCCCTCGCGGGTGGCAGGCGATGCCGTAGTGCCGGGCCCTGCCCGGCAGCTTCATGCAT
>DGIP01000170.1 GCA_002386405.1 Stenotrophomonas maltophilia | reverse complement strand
GTCCGGCGGCACCGGCGCACCGGCCGAGGTTACCCGGCGCACGCCGGGCAGCGGCTGGCCGTGGTCGGCCAGCACCCGGATCAGCGCGGGCGAGCCGAACAGCTGGGTCACGCCGAAGCGGGCGATGGCGTCGTGCAGCTTGCGCGGGTCGGCCTTGGCCGGGCGGGTCGGGTCCATGTCCGGAATGACCGAGGTCAGCCCCAGCGCCGGGTCGAACAGGGCGAACGGCGGGAAGGTGGGCAGGTCGACCCCGCCGGCCTCCATGCCGAAGGCCGAGCGCAGCAGGTCCACCTGGCCGACAAAATGGCGGTGGCGGTAGACCACGCCCTTGGGCACGCCGGTGGAGCCGCTGGTGAACAGGATGGCGGCGACATCCTCGCCATCGGTGGCGGCCATCGGCTGCGGCTGGCGCGCGCCCTGCGCTTCCAGCTGGCCCAGCGTGGTGCCACCCCAGCCCCAGCGGCGGCCGACCGTGACCAGGCGTGTGGCGGAGGGGCACCAGCGCAGCACCAGCCGCGCTACGTGGGCCAGGCCGATGCCGATGAACGCTTCCGGCTGGGCTTCGTCCAGGCACTGCTTCAGCGCGCGCTTGTCGATGCCCGGGTCGACCAGCACCGGCACCGCGCCGTTCTTGAACAGCGCGAACATCAGCAGGAAGAACTCCGGCGAGGGCCGCACCATTACCACCGCACGCACCCCGCGACCGATGCCATAGGCGGCCAGGCCGGCGGCCATGGCGTCGCTGCGGGCGTCCAGCGTGCGGTAATCGAGGGTCACGTCATAGCGCGCCATGCCCCCGGGGCCGGGCCGGCCGGGGCAGCGGATGGCGATCTGGTCGGGGCGTTCACGGGCCAGTTCGGGCAGGCGCGCGGCGATGTTGATCGGGCTGTTCATCCGTTCATTGTCGCCGCTGCAGAAAATTCTTGCGCGGCGGCCGCAGCCGTGGAAAATTCGCCCCCTTCGTCTATCCACGCAAGGCGTGGATCTACCCTCTTTCGGCCGGTACCCCCATGTCCCATCCCTGCATGACGTGCGGCGCCTGCTGCACCCAGTACCGCGTGGCCTTTCACTGGATGGAATCGGACGAGGTCACCCCCGGCGGCGTGCCGCACCAGCTGACCGAACCGCTCGACCCGCACCGCCTGTGCATGCGCGGCACCCATTCCAAGCCGGTGCGCTGCGTGGCGCTGGATGCGGAGATCGGGGTGTATTCACGCTGCAGCATCCACCCCAACCGCCCCAGCGTGTGCCGCGAGGTGGATGCGTCGTGGGAGTTCGGCAAGGCCAGCCCGCAGTGCGACAAGGCGCGGGCGATCCATGGGCTGCCGGCGTTGAGCCTGGAGAGCTGGGCCTGGCGGGATGGCGCGGACCACCCCGACGCGGCGTAACGCGGCATTTAAACCGGGTTGGCGTCCAGGAACGCGCGGATCTCCGGCACCAGCACTTCGTGCTTGTCTTCCAGCACGTAGTGCCCGGCATCTTCGAACGCGTGCACCTGCGCCTGCGGCAGCGCCGCCTGGAAGCCCTTCAGGAAGTGGTGGTCGAACACGAAGTCGCGCAGGCCCCAGCCGATGAAGGCCGGGCGGTCGGCGAACGACGGCAGCGCCTTGCCGGCGCGCTCCAGCAGCGACCAGGCCTTGTCGGCCGGGCTCAGCGGAATGTCCTGCATGAAGCGGATGGTGCTGATCCGGTTGGCGTAGCTGTTGTACGGCGACACGTAGGCACGGCGCACGTCGGCCGGCATCTTCCGCTCCACGCCCAGCCACGAGGCACCGGACGAGAACGCGTTGAAGGTGCGGATGATCCACTCGCCGATCTTCCAGTGCCGGCCCAGCGCGATCTGCCACGGCATCTGCTTGGCCGCCGGCATCGGGAACGCGGCGGTGTTGAGCACCACCAGGCGCTTGACCTGCGCATGGTGCGACAGCGCCCAGCCAAAGCCGATCATGCCGCCCCAGTCGTGCACGGCCAGGGTGACCGGGCCGGTGATGCCCAGGTGCGCCAGCAGCGCGTCCAGGTCGTCCACGCGCGACTGCAGGGTGTATTCGTAGTGCGCGTCATCGGGCTTGTCCGACAGGCCCATGCCGATGTGGTCGGGCACGATGCAGCGGTAGCGGTCCGACAGCCCGGCCACCAGCGTTCGCCAGTAGTAGCTCCACGACGGGTTGCCGTGGACCATCACCACCACCTCGCCATCGCGCGGGCCCTCGTCGAGGTAGCCCATGGTCAGGCCGGGGCGGACTTCGAAGCGCTGGGGATGGGCGGGGTAACCGGGAAGCTTGGGCATGGAAGCGCACCTGTGAAAAGGGCCGGTAGAACCGGCCCTCGAGTATGGGAAGAACCGCGCAACGGCGCTGAAGTGGCGGTTTACCAGACCACTTCGGCCATCGAGCAGTTCAGGCCCGAACCGATGCCGAGCAGCGCGATGCGGTCGCCCTTCTTCAGGCGGCCCAGCTCCTTGAGCTTGCTCAGCACGATCGGCACCGAGGCCGGGCCGATGTTGCCGTGCTCACCGAAGATGGTCATCACCTTCTTCGGGTCGATGCCGAAGTTCTTGATGAAGGCGGCGGTGTGCGGCTGGCTGACCTGGTGGATGACGAACTGGTCCAGTTCCTCCACCGCCCAGCCCAGTGCTTCGCGGGCGGCCAGGAAGGTCTTCTGGGCCAGCTTGATGCCTTCGATCAGCAGCATGCGGGTGTCGGTGACCATGCGGTCCAGGTTGCCGCGGCACAGCTGGTTCCACTCGGTGGCCGAGCGGGTCACACCACCGCGGTAACGCGGCGCGTCGGGCACCAGTTCGGTGCGCGCCATGACCATGGCGGCAGCGCCACAGCCCAGGGTCAGGGCGGCCATCTCGTTGCGGAAGTCGTCGGCGGTCACGCCCGGCAGGGCCATGCGCTCGAGGGTCTTCTCGTAGACGAGGTTGGCGGTTTCGCCATCGACGATCAGCGCATAGTCGATCTCGCCGCGTTCCAGCATGCGGGCGGCGATGTCCATGCCGTTGATGAAGGCCAGGCAGGCATTGGCGACGTCGAAGGTCATGCACTGGTCGCTGACGCCCAGGTTGCCCGAGACGATGCTGGCCGTGGACGGCTCCAGGTAGTCGCGGCTGACCGAGGTGTTGACCAGCAGGCCGATCTTGTCGGCGCCGATGCCGGCGTCGTCCAGCGCCTTGCGGGCAGCCAGGGTCGCGGCGTCGGAGGCGAGCATGTCCGCGTCCCACAGGCGGCGGGCGTGGATGCCGGCAATATCGCCCAGCACGTCGGTACGGATGCCCAGGCGATCCAGCGTCGGCTGCAGACGTTCGTTGATTTCCTTGGACGTCAGCGTGTGCGGCGCGTCGATGTGCGCCAGGCCGGCGATCGATACATTCTTGAAGAGCATCAGTTAGCGCCAAGGCTCAGGCAAAGGGGGCGCTATTGTAAGCCCCCTGCGCCTTCACCGCACCTTTACGAATTCACGTCCGGGCGTATGGTGCCGGCCCGGACCTGACGGGTTCAGCGTGGCGGGCACTGGAAGGCAGCGAAGCGCTGGCTGCCATCGGCCGGCAGGCCCGAGGCCTGGACCGCATTCGCGCCGGCGCTGGGGGCCTCGTTGCGGGCCAGGGTTTCCAGTTCTTCCTGCACGCGCAGCGGGTTGCGGTTGTAGAAGCCGACCTTGTCCTTCACGGTGACCACCACCTCGCCCTTGGTCACGCAGCCGGTGGGAACCGGGCCGGACGGCAGCACGCGGACGGTCTTGCCCACCGGTTCGATCGGCACCCAGGTGCAGGCAGTGGCGCTGAGGGTCAGAACGGAAAGCAGCAGAAGGCGCATGGCGGGGATGCTCGTGAAGGTCATTGGGGCGATTCTGCCTGAACAGGCTGAATCGCGGGTGCACAGGCAACCCCGGGGGCGGGCCAGGGGCCCGCCCCCTTGGGGGTTATTTCACCGGCTTGCCGTCGGCATCGATGATGGTCACCTCGCCCAGGTTCAGCGCGCGCACCGGGGCTTCGGTCTGCTTCAGGTCGCCCACCACCACCCAGGTCAGGGTCTTGGGATCCAGCGTGGCGGCTGCCTGCTGCACCTGGGCCGGGGTCATCGCTTCGATCTCGGCCTTGCGCTTGAACACGTAGTCGTCCGGGCGCTCGTAGCGGACGATGCCGCTGATGGTGCCCAGCACGGCACTGGCGGTCTCGTAGGCGCCCGGCAGGCTCAGGTTCTGGATGTTGCGGATGCGGGTGACCTCGGCCGGGGTGATGGTTTCGGCACCGGAGGCGAAGTCGGCGATCTCCTTCTGCATCTCCTTCATCGCCTCGGCGGTCTTGTCGATCTGGACCGGGGCCACGGCCATCCACGGGCGCTGGCCCAGGGTGCTGCTGGCCATGGTGCGGGCACCGTAGGACCAGTGCTTCTCCTCGCGCAGGTTCATGTTCAGGCGCGAGGTGAAGTCGCCGCCGAGCACGCCATTGGCGATGTCGAAGCGGGTGGCACCCGCGTCCATGGTGGAAGGCACCACCTGGCCGGCGAACAGGTTGGCCTGCACCGCGCCGGGCTGGTCGATCAGGTACACGCGGGCCTTGGCCGGGCGCGCGACATCCACCGGCGGCTTGGCCTGCGGGGCCGGGGTGCTGCTCTTCCAGTCGCCGAGCTGGCGCTCCAGCAGCGGCACGATTTCCTTCAGGGTGGTGTCACCGACCACGATCAGGGTGCCCTGCTCCGGGCGCAGCCAGTCGCGGTGGAAGTCGACCAGGTCCTCGCGGGTCAGCGACTGGATGTCGGCTTCGTTGCCGCTGCCGGTGAACGGAATGGCGTACGGGTGGCCGGCCCCGTACAGCAGGGTGGGCAGCACGCGCATGGCCGAGGCGTTCGGGTTGACCTTCTCCTGCTGGATGCCGGCGATCCAGGTGGCCTTGACCCGGTCGATCTCGGCCTGGTCGAAGCGCGGCTGGCGCAGCATGTCCGCGTACAGGGCCAGCGACGGCGCCAGGTTCTCCTTCAGCGCCGACAGGTAGACAGCGGCGCTGTCCAGCGAAGCCGAGGCGCCCAGGTTGGCGCCCAGCGCGTCGGCGGCATCGGCGAACGGCAGTGCGCCCAGCTTGCCGGCGCCCTCACCCATCAGGTCCATGGTGAAGTTGGCGGTGCCGGACTTGCGGCCCTGGTCGGCGGTGAAACCCCCGGGGAATTCATAGCTGAACTGCACCACCGGAATGTCATGGCGTTCGGCCAGGATCACCTGGGTGCCGTTCTTCAGGGTGGCGCGGTGCAGCTGCGGGAACTTCAGTTCCGGGAAGGTCTTGGTCTGCGGCACGCCGGTGCTGCGGTCCACCACGGTCGGGCCGGTGCTGAACTTCGGGTCCACGCCCGGCACGGTGAACGGCTTGGGGGTGGCCGACGGCAGTTCCGGCAGCGCTACGCGCGCGCCCGGTTCCACCACCAGGGTGTGGTCGCCCACGCCCAGCCACTTGGCGCCGGCGGCGCGCACGTCGGCGGCGCTGGCGGCGTCGATGTTGGCCAGCGAACGGCGGAAGCAGCCCGGGTCGCCTTCGAACACGGCGCACTCGGCCAGCGCGTCGGCCTTGCCGCCGAACCCGCCGATGCGCTCGATGCCCCGGATGAAGC
>DGIP01000173.1:391-23620 GCA_002386405.1 Stenotrophomonas maltophilia | reverse complement strand
TGCGCTACGACGGCGCCCGCGATGCGGACAGCCTGGTCGAGGTCCTGACCGAGCTGGCCTGATCCGTTCCGCTGGCGCGCCGGGGTCTCCTCCCCCACCCCGGGCGCGCCAGCACCTGCCAAGGAACTTGCCATGCCAGCTTCCCGTCACGTCCGCTCACTGTGGTCGGCCGATGCCGTCCATGACGATGCGCTGGGCACCATCCGCCGCCTGACCGCCGACGATTTCCCATTGCTGGAGCGCCTGTCGATCAAGCGCATGCAGCTGGCGCCAGGCAGCATCCGCGAACCGCACTGGCATGCCAATGCCAATGAACTGGGCTATGTGCTGGCAGGGTCGGTGCTGGTCACCATCGTCAACAACGCCGATGCGATCAGCAGCGTTCGCGTGGACGCCGGTGAGATGTTCCATATCGGCAGTGGCGCGCTGCATGCCATCGAGAACATCGGCGAAGACGCGGCCGAGCTGGTGATCGTGTTCAGCCACGAACGGCCACAGGACTTTTCCCTGCATGCGGCGTTCGGTGCGATGTCCGACGCGGTGCTGGGCAATACCTATGATGCGGATGCGCAGGCGTTCTCGCGTGTTCCGCGCGATACCGGTTCGCCCTACCTGGTGAAGCGACGTGGACCGGCCGTGATCCCGGACGGTGCCGAACGCGCAGACCCGCACCGGTTTTCCATCGAAGCGCAGTCGCCGCCGGTCGATTTCGCGTACGGCCAGGCGCGCGTGTCGCGCACCCAGTTCTGGCCGGCATTGCGCAACCTCTCGATGTACTCGCTGCGCATCGCCGACGACGGTATGCGCGAGCCGCACTGGCATCCGGAAACGGCGGAGCTGGGCTACGTGCATCGCGGCCAGGCAAGGATGAGCATCCTCGATCCGGACGGCTCGGTGGATACCTACCTGCTGCAGCCCGGAGATGTGTACTTCATCCCCCGCGCGTATCCGCACCAGATCGAGGTACTGGGCGAAGACGTGCACTTGCTGGTGTTCTTCGACCGGCCCACCCCGGGGGATGTAGGCTACCGGCTGGCGGCAACCGCGTTCGCCCCGGGCGTATTGGCCGCCACATTCGGCGTCAACGCGGCAGACCTCCCCGCATTCCCGAAGACCGTACACGACCCGTTGATCGTCGCGCGCAGGAACCCGCTGGATCCTGTCAATGCATGACAGGCCTTAATCCGGTTGTCGTGCCCTGCGCCATTGCAACGGGCTCATGCCCATCTCGATGCGGAACATGTAATTGAACGCCGACGCCGAGGCATAGCCCAGCTCATGCGCGATCGCCGTCGGCGAGCGCCCCTGCGCCAGCCACTCGATCGCGCGCAGCAGGCGCAGCCGGGTGCGCCACGTGCGCAGGCTCATGCCGGTCTCGCGCTCGAAATGCCGCGCCAGCGTGCGCGGCGACGCGCCCAACACCCGTGCCCACTCGTCCACGCTGTGCGCATCACCGGGCTGGTCGTGCAGCGCCTGGCACCAGCGCTGCAGCCGCGCATCCTGCGGCCACGGCAGGTGGCGCACATGCTGGCGCTGGCGGCGCAGCTGGGTGGTGACCAGCGCGCTCAGATGCGCGTAGTACACCGCATCGTCATCCGGTCGCACCTGCCCCAGCTCCACGATCAACTCGCGCAGCAGCGGCGACACATCCAGCACCGCGCACCGGTCGGGCATGCCAAGCGCTGGATCATCGGCCACATACAGGTTGCGGAACGCGGCCGCACTCAATGCACCGGTGTGATGGACCATGCCGGTGGGCACCCACAGCGCCTGCTGCGGGGTGATCACATGCCGCGCATTGCGCGCCGTCACCTGCAGCACGCCGTGGGTGGCGAACACCACCTGGTTCCAGTCATGCGCATGCGGCGGGAAACGCTCGCCGGCGGCCAGCTCCTGCCTGCGCGCCATCACCGGCCACGGCAGCGCGCGCAGCGAGGGCACCGGAACTTCCTTCCAGGGCCTGGAAAGCGTGGACGGACCTTCGTGGCGGCTGATCGACATGATGCGACATTCTATCGAAAGACAGCCGCCCCGCGCCTGCCCGACCATGGACGCGTCCCGTTCCGGCTCCGCGCATGTCCACTTCCCTCGCCTCCTCCACCGCACGGCAGCCCTGGCAGGTCATCGCCGCCGGCATCTGCGCGCTGGTGCTTACCGTCGGGCTGGCCCGCTTCGCCTACACCCCGCTGCTGCCCCTGATGCGGGTCGACGCCGGCCTCAGCGCCGCGCAGGGCGGCTGGCTGGCCACCTTCAACTACCTGGGCTACCTGCTGGGCACGCTGCTGGCCGCCCGCGTGGGCGACATGCAGCAGAAGTTCCGCTTCTACCGGATCGGCCTGGTGCTGGCGGTCGTCGCTACCGGCCTGATGGGCGTCACCACCCAGCCCTGGCTGTGGAGCCTGCTGCGCTTCGTGGCCGGCCTCTCCAGCACCGCCGGCCTGCTGCTGGCCTCCGGGCTGGTGCTCAACTGGCTGCTGGCCAACAAGCAGCGCCCGCGCCTGGGCCTGCACTTTGCCGGGCTGGGCCTGGGCATCGTGGTGTCGGGGCTGGCCACCGGCGTCCTGGCGGGGCATGCCGGGTCCAGCGCGCAATGGGGCTGGCTGGGCCTGCTCGGCGTGCTCTTCCTGGTTCCCGCCTGGTGCTGGATGCCGGCGCCTTCCCCGACGTCCGCCGCCCAGGCCGCGCAGGCCCCGCCCCCGCCCAGTCCGCGCTGGCGCCAGTTGCTGGTGGCCGCCTACTTCTGCGCCGGCGTCGGCTTCGTGGTCAGCGCCACCTTCATCGTGGCCATCCTCGAACAGACGCCTGCCTTCCGCGGCCACGGGAGCGCCGTATGGGTGCTGGTCGGGCTGGCGGCGGTGCCGTCCACGTTCGCCTGGGACCGCATCGCCGCGCGCATGGGCCTGATCCGCGCCCTGATGCTGGCCTTCGCCCTGCAGGCGGCCTCGTTCGTGCTGCCGCTGCTGGACAGTGGCCTGGCCGCCGGACTGGGCAGCGCGCTGCTGTTCGGCCTGACCTTCGCCGGCATCGTCAGCCTCACCCTCACCGTGGTCGGCCGCCACTATCCGCACAACCCGGCCAAGGCCATGGCCAACCTCACCCTGAGCTACGGCGTGGCGCAGATCCTGGCACCGGCGCTGGCGGGCACCCTGGCCCGCAGCAGCGGCAGCTACCAGGCGTCGTTGCTGCTGGCGGCCATCTTCATGGCCGTGGGCATCGTGCTGCTGGCAGCCATGCCCGATGACGCGCGCGACCACGCGCGCTGATGAACACAAATTCATGTGCGACGCGTACCTGCGATCAAGTACTTAAGCCGCCACGCCAAGGCCGCAGCAACGAATGTGAAATTTTTTTGTCGAAACGCTTGCCGAACCCCGTAGACCTCCGTATTATTCGCGTCCTCGCCAGCGGCAACGCAGCGATGAAGTGGCCGAGTAGCTCAGTTGGTAGAGCAGGGGATTGAAAATCCCCGTGTCGGCGGTTCGATTCCGTCCTCGGCCACCACAAATCTGAAAGACCTGCAGAAATGCAGGTCTTTTTTTTTGCATTGCTGTAGTGGCATTGCAGGCAGGCCCATGCACAATGTGGACACCGTCATTGAACAAGGATGTCCCATGCGTGTTGCTTTGCTTCTGCCGTTCCTGCTGCTCAGCGTTGGTTGTGCGCACCAGACGGCGATGACCGCGCCCACCGCGCCGATGCCGACGGTGAGCCCAGGCTGGATCACTCCCGCCGAAGCAGTGTTCGCCGCCAACGAAGATCCGCAGCGCGGCATCAGTGGCACCTTCGTGTTCACCGTCAAGAACACCGACGTCACCGAAGACCGCATCTACCTCAACAGCGAACGCGACTATCGCCATCAGCTCTCACTGAACGTGTCGCTGGATGCCGCGCAGCGCGAAGCACTGCAGAAGCAGCTGGGCATGCCGCTGGAATACCTGGTCAACCGTCGCCTGCTGGTACAGGGCACGGCCCGCCGCACCACCATCGGCTTCAGCAGCGATGGCAAGCCGTCCGGCAAGTACTACTTCCAGACCCAGCTCCAGGTAAGCGACCCGCGCCACGTTCGTTTCGCGCCCTGATCCAGGGCGCGGCTGACAAAACCTTTACACCCGCCGACGTTCTGCCCCCTAAGCTCGGGCCTCCTGCCGGGAGACCCCCATGCACCTTCGCCCTGCCCTGTTTGCTGCTGCACTGTTGTTGACCTCCGTCACCACCCACGCGGTGGAACCGGTGCGTTCGGTGCCTGCGCTGGACATGGGCCGCTATGCCGGGCAATGGCATGAAATCGCGCACCTGCCGGTGTCGTTCCAGAAGAAATGCGTGGGCGACATCACCGCTACCTATGCGCTGCGCGCCGATGGCCGCATCAGCGTGCACAACGCGTGCCGTACCGGCGAGGGCGAGCGCATCGCGGCCGAAGGCGTGGCGCGGCCGGTGGAAGGCGAGCCGGGCCAACTGCAGGTGCGCTTCGTGCCGGACTGGCTGGCCTGGGTGCCGCTGGTGTGGGCTGATTACTGGGTGATCGCGCTGGACCCGGATTACCAGTGGGCGGTGGTGGGCGACCCGGACCACAAGTACCTGTGGATCCTCTCGCGCTCGCCGCGAATGGATGCGGCGCTGTTCGCCCGCCTGAAGGGCAAGGCTGAAGCGATGGGGTATGACCTGGCGCCGTTGAAGGTGATGGCCCCGGTGGAGTGAGACCCGGGGCGCTTGAAACCTGAATGCACCTTCGCTTGTCTTAGGATGCGTATCGACCAACGGTCGATACCTACCGGTCTGTTGCCAACGGTCGGTACCTGCCGGCCCCGCCATACCCGCACAACCACCATACGCCGTAGTATGCTTTTACCTACGCGGCACCTGCACGAGGATTTGCGCCCATGTTCCACCGCCTCCGTACCGTTCTTACCGTTGCCCTGCTGGCCGGCACCGCCGTTGCGCTGACCGCCTGCAACACCAACGTCAAGCGCGTCTCGCCGCCGGCCGCCAGCGTGCAGCAGCTGACCGTGGGCGCCAACGGCAACTGGACCCTGGCCCTGCGCCTGCAGAACTTCAGCTCCATGCCCATGACCTTCGACAGCGTGGAGCTGCAGATGCAGGTGGGCGACCAGGACGCCGGCAAGGTGAGCGCACGCCCGGGCATCTCCATCGGCGGCGTCTCGGCCGATGTCATCAACGTGGAACTGCAGCCGTCCTCGGCCGCGCGCATCGTGGTGGCCGACGCCCTTGCCGGCAACCGCACCCTGGGCTACTCGCTCAAGGGCACCGTGGCCGCCACCCCGCAGGAAAAGAAGCAGCGCAGCTTCGAGATCGACAGCCGCAGCACCCTCAACCAGGCCCCCGGCCTGCCCGGCGTGCTGCGCTGACCCCAACACCGCTTCCACCTGAACCCCGCATCTGATCGAGACCTGACGATGAGCAGCTACACCGCCCCGCTTTCCGATATCCGCTTCGCCCTGCATGACGTGTTGAAGGTGGAGCCGCTGTTTGCCCGCCTGGGTTTCGCCGATGCCACCACCGATGTGGTGGATGCGGTGCTGGAAGAAGCCGGTCGTTTCAGCACCAGCGTGCTGGCGCCGCTCAACAGCGTGGGCGATGAAATCGGCTGCGTGCTCGACCAGGCCAGCGGTGAAGTGACCACCCCGCCCGGCTTCAAGCAGGCCTACGCGCAGTTCGTCGATGGTGGCTGGACCGGCCTCACCGCGTCCCCCGAACTGGGCGGCCAGGGCCTGCCGCACACGCTGGGCGTGCCGCTCAACGAAATGATCAACGCCGCCAACCTGGCGTGGGGCAACTTCCCGCTGCTCTCGCACGGCGCGATTGAAGCACTCAAGCAACACGGCGAAGCGTGGCAACAGGATGCGTTCCTCAAGCCGCTGATCGAAGGCCGCTGGACCGGCACCATGTGCCTGACCGAACCGCACTGCGGCACCGACCTGGGCCTGCTCAAGACCAAGGCCGAACCCAACGCCGATGGCAGCTATTCCATCACCGGCACCAAGATCTTCATCACCGCCGGCGAGCATGACCTCACCGACAACATCGTGCACCTGGTGCTGGCCAAGCTGCCCGACGCGCCGGCCGGTGCCAAGGGCATTTCGCTGTTCGTCACCCCGAAGTTCAAGGTCGACCGCGACGGCAACGTCGGCGAGCGCAACGCGCTGCGCTGCGGCTCGATCGAACACAAGATGGGCATCAAGGGTTCGGTCACCTGCGTGATGAACTTCGACGGCGCCGAAGGCTATCTCGTCGGCCAGCCGCACAAGGGCCTGCAGGCGATGTTTACCATGATGAACACCGCGCGCCTGGGGGTAGGCCTGCAGGGCATCGGCCTGTCCGAGCGCGCCTACCAGAACGCACTGAAGTACGCGCGTGAACGCCTGCAGTCGCGTTCGCTGAGCGGCCCGAAGAACCCGGAAAAGCCGGCCGACCCGATCCTGGTCCACCCGGACGTGCGCCGCATGCTGCTCTCCATCAAGTCGCTGGTGGAAGGCAGCCGCCTGCTGGCGCTGCACGCGGCCACCCTGATCGACGTGGCCCACCACGCCGACGATGCCGGCGAACGCGAGCGCGCCGAGACCCTGGTGAGCTTCCTCACCCCGATCTCCAAGGCCTGCCAGACCGAATGGGGCATCGAGAACACCTACAACGCCCTGCAGTGCTTCGGTGGCCATGGCTACATCCACGAGCACGGCATGGAACAGCTGGCCCGCGATGCGCGCATCACCACGCTGTATGAAGGCACCACCGGCATCCAGGCGCTGGACCTGATCGGCCGCAAGACCGCGGCCAGCCAGGGCGCCGGGCTGAAGCTGATGCTGGCCGAGATCGAGGCCTTCGCCAAGGCCAACGAAGGCAACGAAGCGCTGGCCGAGTTCATCGCCCCGCTGCGCGCCAAGGCCCAGGAATGGGGCCAGCTGACCATGGCCACCCTGCAGCGCGCGGCCACCAACCCGGACGAACTGGGCGCGGCCAGCTTCGATTACCTGTTCTATTCCGGCTACGTGGTGCTGGCGTACTGGTGGGCCCGCAGCGTGGCCGCCGCCGACGCCTCGGCGCAGAGCGAGGCCTTCAAGCAGGCCAAGCGCGAAACCGCCCGCTTCTACTTCGCCCGCATGCTGCCGCGCACCCTCAGCCATGCGGCAGCAATCCAGGCTGGCGCCGACTCCCTGATGGCGATGGAAGACAGCCGGTTCGGGGAGTAACCGGCCGCAGCGGGTGCCGACCAACGGTCGGCACCTACCCGGACAAACCTCTGGCTCGTTCCCATACCCAAATTGCAACGAATCCGGTATAAGCTGTTTTCCCGATGGAGACAGACACTACGAGCTTAGGTCTGATCGATACCGGAGCCTCGTCCGCCCCGGTCGCCGAACTATCGCCGATCATCAGCCTGCACAGGCCTGGCAGCGTCCGCCTGCTGTCCCTGGATGCCCATGGCCGGGTACTGGACTGGATCAACTGGCAGGATGCCGCCTGCCTCTACTCGCGCGATGCCGTTGCCTGGACCCTGGGCGATCCCTGCCTGCACATCCATGGGGGCATCAACCGCCTGACCGGCCTGCAGAGCGGGGTTGACCTGCACCCGATCATCGCCGCGCGTGGCCACGCCCGTTCCCGTGCGATCGATCCCACCCCGAACCTGTCCAACCAGGCGCTGTTCGCGCGCGATGCGCACCTGTGCCTGTACTGCGGCCAACAGTTCCACCGGCCCCAGCTCACCCGCGACCACGTCATGCCGCTGTCCAAGGGCGGCCTGGACGTGTGGGAGAACGTGGTCAGCGCCTGCTTCCACTGCAACTCGCGCAAGAGCGACCGCACCCCGCAGCAGGCCGGCATGCCCTTGCTGGCCGTGCCTTACCGGCCCAGCTGGATCGAACACATGATCCTCTCCAACCGCAACATCCTGGCCGACCAGATGGCGTTCCTGAAGGCGCAGCTGCCCAAACGCTCCAAGCTGGCCGCCTGAACCTGCGACAGGTTGTCGCAGGGCACCCTCACCGTTTGCTCACCGGTAGAGCGGTTTGCTTGCCCCACCCCGGTTTGGGGGCGAAAATAGGCGCTTGAGAAGAAGCGCGATAAAAATGATCGATTCCGCACGCTATCCCCGCCTGTCGCGCATCCAGAACCCGGATGACCTGCGCAGGTTCGAAGAGTCCGAACTGCCCGCCATCGCGGATGAACTGCGTGCCTACCTGATTGAATCAGTGGGCAGGAGTGGCGGCCATTTCGGCGCCGGCCTGGGCGTGATCGAACTCACCGTGGCCCTGCACTACCTGTACCAGACCCCGGTCGACCAGCTGGTGTGGGACGTGGGCCACCAGACCTACCCGCACAAGATCCTCACCGGCCGCCGCGACGAGATCCACACCGTCAAGCAGAAGGACGGCGTGGCGCCGTTCCCGAAGCGCGAGGAAAGCGAGTACGACACCTTCGGGGTCGGCCATTCCTCCACCTCCATCTCGGCCGCGCTGGGCATGGCGATCGCGCGCCAGCTTGAAGGCGACGACCGCAAGGTGGTGGCAGTGATCGGCGATGGCGCGATGACCGCCGGCATGGCCTACGAGGCGCTCAACCATGCCGGTGGCATGGAGCAGGAACCGAACCTGCTGGTGATCCTCAACGACAACAACATGTCGATCTCCGAAGCCGTGGGCGGGCTGACCAAGATGCTCGGCCGCGCCACCGGCAGCCGCACGCTCAATGCGCTGCGCGAAGGCGGAAAGCGGATCCTGGGCGACAAGAAGAAATCGCCGTCGGCGCGCTTCGTCAAGCGCTGGGAAGAACACTGGAAGGGCATGTTCGTGCCGTCCACCTTCTTCGAGGAAATGGGCTTCCATTACACCGGTCCCATCGACGGCCACGACGTGCCTGCGCTGGTGGCCACGCTGAAGACGCTCAAGGGCCTGAAGGGCCTGAAGCTGCTGCACGTGATGACCACCAAGGGCAAGGGCTACGAGCGCGCCGAGGGTGACCAGATCGGTTACCACGCAGTGGGCCCGTTCGACCCGGACAAGGGCCTGGTCGCCAAGGGCGGCGCCAAGAAGCCCACCTACACCGATGTATTCAGCGACTGGCTGTGCGATGCCGCCGCCGCCGAACCGCGCCTGCTGGGCATCACCCCGGCCATGCGCGAAGGCTCGGGCCTGGTGCGCTTCAGCAAGGAATACCCGGAGCGCTACCACGACGTGGCCATTGCCGAGCAGCACGCGGTGACGCTGGCCGCGGGCATGGCCACCCAGGGCGCCAAGCCGGTGGTGGCGATCTATTCCACCTTCCTGCAGCGCGCCTACGACCAGCTGGTGCATGACGTGGCCGTGCAGAAACTGGACGTGCTGTTCGCCATCGACCGCGCCGGCGTGGTAGGACCGGATGGTGCCACCCATGCCGGCAACCTGGACCTGAGCTTCCTGCGCTGCGTACCGCACATGGTGGTGATGGCCCCGGCCGATGAAGCCGAATGCCGGCAGATGCTCAGCACCGGCCTGCAGTACGACGGCCCCGCCGCCGTGCGCTACCCGCGTGGCAGCGGCACCGGCGTGGATGCCGGCAACGACCTGTCCACGCTGGAGATCGGCAAGGCCGACCTGCGCGTGCAGGGCAGCCGCATCGCACTGTTGGCGTTTGGCAGCACCGTGCCGGCCGCCGAAGCGGTGGGCCGCGAACTGGGCCTGAGCGTGGTCAACATGCGCTTCATCAAGCCGCTGGACCGTGCGCTGCTGCTGGAGCTGGCCAAGACCCACCAGGGCTTTGTGACCATCGAAGACAACGTGGTGGCCGGTGGCGCCGGGTCCGGCGTGGCCGAGCTGCTCAACGCCGAAGACGTGCTGCGCCCGTTCCTGCACCTGGGCCTGCCGGACAGCTTCCAGCACCATGCCAGCCGTGAAGACCTGCTGGCCGAAGCGGGCATTGATGCGGCGGGGATTCGTGCGGCGGTGTTGAAGCGCTGGCCGAATCTGACCAGCCAGGCCTTGAGCGCGTAGAGCCACGCCCTGCGTGGCTGCTCTTCGTTCCGGCACCGCGAAGCCACGCAGGGCGTGGCTCTACGGCGCGTTGGCGCTGCCCCCCAGCGCCTTGAACAACGTCACGTCGTTGACCAGCTGCTTCTGCTTCACCGACGCCAGCGACAGCTCGGCGTTGCGGCGGGTCTGCTGCGCTTCCAGCCAGGTGCGCAGGTCGGTGGCGCCGACCCGGTAGCGCACTTCGTACATGCGCTCGATTTCCACCGCTTCGTCATACGACGCCTGCGACGCCGCCACCTGGGTGGCGAACTGGGTGCGCGCCGACAACGCGTTGTCCACCTCCGACAGGGCCGTGTACAGCGTGCGCCGGAAGGTGTTGGCCGCGATCTGGTAATCGGTACCCGCGATCTGCGTGTCCAGCTGGGCCTGGCGGAGGTTGAGGAACGGCAGCGACAGCCCCGCACCCAGCGAGGCCACCGGGTTCTTCAGCACATCCGACAGCGTGGTCGCGCCGCTGCTCACGCCGCCGGTCAGGCTCAAGGCCGGGTAGTAGCTGGTGGCGGTCACCTTGATGTTCTTCAGGCTGTTGCGCAGGCGCAGTTCGGCTGCGCGCAGGTCAGGGCGCCGGCCCAGCAGGTCGGCCGGCAGGCCCTCGGCGATGGCCGGGCTGCCGGCGCTGTCCAGCGCCTGCGGTTCGTCGGCCTGCGGCCAGGGCTGGCCATCGAGCAGCACGGTCAGCGCATTGCGGCTGGCCACGCGCTGCTGTTCCAGCGCGCTCTGCGCGGCACGCTGTGCTTCCAGCTGCTGGGTGGCCTGGCGCACTTCCAGCCGCGACACCGCGCCGGCCGTGAAGCGGGCCTGCACCAGTTCCAGGGTGCGCTGCAGGCGCGCCAGGTTCGCTTCGCCGGCCGCGATCGACTGGTTGAGATAGGCCAGGGTCCAGTACTGCGTGGCCACGTCGCCGATCACCAGCAGCGCGGTGTTCTGCAGGTCTTCCTCGCTGGCCTGGGCTTCCCACTGCGCGATGTCGCGCTGGGTGCGCAGCCGGCCCCACAGGTCGATTTCCCATTGCAGCGAGACCCCGGCCGAACTGCTGCGGTTCCAGTCGGCGCCCTGGTCGATGGGTCGATTGCCGCTGCTGCCGATGCTGCCCGACGGCTGCGGCCACAACGCGTTGTCGCTCAGCCCGGCCTGCAGGCGGGCGCGCTGCACCGCCAGCCCGGCCGAGGCCAGGTCGGTGTTGGCCTGCAGCGCACGCGCGATCACGCGGTCCAGCCGCGGGTCGCCGAAGCCGGTCCACCAGGCGTCGTCGCGCACATCGGTTCGCAGCAGGGAAGGGGCGTTTGACGCGTCGACAGGCGCGTTGCGCTGCGCATCGCCACGGCCGTACACGGCCGGCACGCTGGGCGGCTTGACCTGGTACTGGCCGGTGCTGGCGCAGGCCGACAGCAGCAGGGTGGTGGTAAACAGGATGGACGTCTTCATTCGCGCGCCAGCGCCTCCACGGGATCGAGTTGGGCCGCATTGCGTGCCGGAAGGAAGCCGAACGCCACGCCGATCAGACTGGAGCACGCGAACGCGGCCACGATCGAGGCAGTGGAGAACAGCATCTTGAAATCAGGGGCGAAGGTGTCGAACACCCAGCCCACCACCAGCGACAGGCCCACGCCGAGCAGGCCGCCGAGCAGGCACACCAGCACCGCTTCGATCAGGAACTGCTGGCGGATGTCGCTCTGCCGCGCGCCCACTGCCATGCGCACGCCGATCTCGCGGGTGCGCTCGGTGACCGACACCAGCATGATGTTCATCACCCCGATCCCGCCGACCAGCAGCGCGATGGCGGCGATGGCGCTGATCAGCAGGGTCATCGTGCGGGTGGTCTGCTCGATGGTGTCACGGATCTCCGCGCTGTTGCTGAGGAAGAAGTCCTCGGTGCCATGGCGCATGACCAGCAGCTTGGAAATGGCGGCCTGCGCCGCATCCATCGGGGTGGCATCGTCCACCCGCACGGTGATGCTGGACACGTAGCTCTGGCCGAGCATGCGCGACATCACCGTGGTGTAGGGCACCCAGATCGACAGGCTGGTGCTGCTGCCAAAGCCCATGCTCTGGCGCTGGGCCACGCCGATCACGCGCACCGGCACGTTACCGAGCAGGATTACCTGGCCGACCGGGTCGGCGCCGTTGGGGAAGAACTGGGTGCGGGTGTTCTCATCGATCACCGCCACCTGCGCCAGCCCCTTCACCGCATCGGCATCGAAGAAGCTGCCGGCGCTCAGGGTCACGCCCTTGACCCGGAAGAACTGCTCGCCCACGCCGCTGACCTGCGCGGTGGCCGACTGGTTGCGGTAGCGCGCGGTGGCCGAGGAGGACACGCTGGGGGTGACGCTGTCGATGTAGCTCTGCCGCGCCAGCGCGTCAGCATCGCTCGCCTTGAGCGTCTGCACCCGCGCCGAGCGCATGTCGCCGAAGCCGCGCCCGGGGTACACGTCGATGGTGTTGGTGCCCAGCGCGCTGATGTTCTGCAGGATCTGCTGCTGCGAGCCGTTGCCCATCGCCACCACCGACACCACCGATGCGATGCCGATGATGATGCCGAGCATGGTCAGGAAGGTACGCAGGCGGTGCGCGTTCATCGCCAGCAGCGCCATCCGGAATGCTTCGGTGAAGCGGTCGCGCGCGGCGCGCCAGCTGTGGCCCCTGGTGGCGGCCACGGTCGGGGTGCGCTGTGCGCGGTAGCGGGGTGCCTTGGGGTTGACGCGGTCGGCGATGATCTCGCCGTCGCGGATCTCGATGATGCGCTGGGCGTGTTCGGCCACCGACATGTCGTGGGTGACGATGATGATGGTGTGGCCTTCGGCATGCAGCTCGCCGAGGATGCCCATCACCTCCTCACCGGATTTCGTGTCCAG
Organism: Stenotrophomonas maltophilia; assembly: GCA_002386405.1. Classification (GTDB taxonomy): domain Bacteria; phylum Pseudomonadota; class Gammaproteobacteria; order Xanthomonadales; family Xanthomonadaceae; genus Stenotrophomonas; species Stenotrophomonas maltophilia_AD. The sequence goes on along the minus strand of DGIP01000173.1, from coordinate 10,746 downwards.
CGCACCGGTCGGCTCGTCGGCCAGGATCACCTCGCCACCGTTCATCAACGCCCGCGCGATCGACACGCGCTGCTGCTGGCCTCCGGACAGCTGGCCCGGTTTGTGCCGCATGCGGTCGCCCAGGCCCAGCCGCTGCAGCAGCTGTTCGGCGCGCGCGCTGCGCACTGGCGCCGGGCTGCCGGCGTACACCGACGGCACTTCCACGTTGCCGCGTGCATCCAGGTCGCCAAGCAGGTGATAGCGCTGGAAAATGAAGCCGAAATGTTCGCGGCGCAGTTCGGCCAGTTCGTCGGGCAGCATGCTGCCGGTTTCGCGGCCGGCGACCTGGTAGCTGCCCCGGGTAGGGCGGTCCAGGCAGCCAAGGATGTTCATCAGCGTCGACTTGCCCGAGCCGGACTGGCCCACGATGGCCACCATCTCGCCGGCGGCGATGTCCAGGTTGACGTCGCGCAGCACGGCGATGGTCTCATCGCCCGCCGGGAATTCACGGCGCAGGTCGCGCAGCCGCAGCAGCGGCGCGCCGGTGGGAGCGGTCTTCATCGACGCGGCCCCATGCCCGGGCCGCCCATGCGCATCTGCGCGCCACCGCGGTTGCCGCTGCCGGAGGCGGCCGGGGTGGCGCTGCCTTCGCCGACCACCACCTTCTCGCCTTCCTTCAGGCCCGACAGTACTTCCGCGCTGGAACCGGTGTTGATGCCGATCTTGACCTTGCGCGGCTGTGGCATGCCATCGGCATCGGCCACGCGCACGATGTACTGGCCATCGCGTGATTTCGGACCCAGCGCCACCGACGGAATGATCAGCACGCCCTTGGCCTGCTTGAGCATCACCGACACCTGCGCGGTCATGTCGATGCGCAGCGTGCCGTCCGGGTTCTCCACGTCGAACAGGGCGTTGTAATACACCGCCGAACTGGAGCTGGAACTGGACGAACTGGAGCTGCTGGAACTGTCGCTGGCGATCGACGAGGGCGCCGGATTGATCTGGCGCAGGGTGGCGTGGTACTTGCGGTCCGGGTCGCCCAGCGTGGTGAAGTACACCGGCATGCCGGCCTTGATCTTGACCACGTCCGCTTCGGATACCTCGGCATTCACCGTCACCAGGTCCAGCCGCGCCAGCATCACGATGGTCGGCGCGGTCTGGTTGGCATTCACGGTGCGGCCTTCTTCGGCCACCACCGCGACCACGGTGCCGTCCATCGGTGCGGTGATGCGGGTATAGGCCAGGTTGGCGTTGGCCGTGCCCAGCTCGGTCTGGCGGCCCTGGATCTGCGCGTCATAGGCCTTGACCTGCGCACGGGCGGTCTTGAGCGCGGCGTCGGCGCTGTCGAACTCCGCACGCGAGGTGGCTTCGGCCGCCAACATTTCCTGCTGGCGCGCGAATTCCAGTTCGGCCTGGCGCAGGGTGGCCTGCTGCACCGCGCGCTGGGCGGTGACCTGGTCCAGCGATGCCTGCGCGTTGAGCACGGCGTTGCGCTGGGTGGTGGCGTCGATCTCGGCGATCAGGTCGCCCTGCTTGACGGTATCGCCCAGCTGCACCTTCAGCGACTTGATCTGGCCCGAGGCCTGCGCACCCACGCTGACCAGCTTGTAGGCATCGATCACGCCGGTGGCTTCCACGGTCTGCTCCAGGTCGCCACGGGTCACCGGGCTGGTGGCCAGGGTGGGGGCGCCCGGCTTGCGCAGGCTCCATGCGACAATGCCGCACACCAGCACGGCCAGGGCGATCAACAGCAGCACGCGGCCGCGACGGGTGGTAGGCAGGCGGGACTTCACGATGATCGTCAACTCGACAGGCCGGCGTGCGGCGTTGTCAGCATTGTGAAGAGCGCTTGTGGAGGGCTCAACGCACGGCATGTAACAGGACGTAACCACGCCCCGGTCCGACGTGTCCTTCTGTATCGTGTGCATGCCTTGAAACATGCGTACGCAAACCAGAGGATGCGGTTCAGCTCCCGACAGGGGATCATCGCCGCATGGAGAACACCACTACGATGCAACGCCTGCTGATCGTCGATGACGACAATGACATCCGCCAGCTGCTGGCCGAACAGCTCGGTCGTGCCGGCTACCAGGTCAGCACTGCCAGCGATGGCCAGGGCATGCGCCAGGTGCTGGAACGCGAGCACGTGGACCTGATCGTGCTCGACCTCAACCTGCCGCGCGAAGATGGCCTGACCCTGTGCCGCGACCTGCGCGCGCGTTCAAGCACGCCGGTGATCATGCTCACTGCGCGCAGTGAGCCGATCGACCGCGTGCTGGGCCTGGAAATGGGCGCCGACGATTACCTGGGCAAGCCGTTCGAACCGCGCGAACTGCTCGCGCGCATCCGCAACGTGCTGCGCCGGACCGAGGCGCTGCCGGCCAACCTGGAACCGCTGGCGATACGCCGGGCACGCTTCTCGCACTGGATCTTCGACCTGGAGCATCGCCACCTGGTCGACCCGGATGGGCGCGTGGTGGTGCTGTCCGGTGCCGAATTCCGGCTGCTGCGCGTGTTCGTCGGGCATGCCAACAAGGTGCTCTCGCGCGAGCAGCTGGTATCGCTGAGCAGCGGCCGCAGCTACGAATCGCAGGACCGCGCGATCGACCTGCAGGTCAGCCGCCTGCGCAACAAGCTCGCCGATGACGGCGGCAGCGACGGCCTGATCAAGACCGTGCGCAACGAAGGGTACGTGCTGGCCACGGCGGTCACCCTGGAATGATGCGCCTGCGCCGCTTCTTCGCTTCGATGGTCGGTCGGCTGTTCGTGATCCTGCTGCTGGGCATGAGCGTGGCCGCCATCGGTGCCACCATGCTGGCCAGCGCCAAGCGCCAGCAGGAATTCGAGCGGCAGAACCTCAACCGCATCGCCGATCGCCTGCAGGGTTTCGTCAACATGCTCGACGGCGACCCGGAGCTGCGCGACCGGCTGCTGACGGTGGGCGGGCCGGCGGTGCGCAGCCTGCCCGAAGGGGCGCGGCTGGGCCGCGAAGATTCGGCGCTGATGGGCATCCTCGACGACCGCCAGGGCCCGGTCGGGCACGCTACCGTGCATTTCACCTCGTTCCGTTCGTGCCTGCCCAAGGCGCAGGAACTGCTGCCGCCGCCTCCGCAGCAGCAGCGACGCCGGCCGCCGCACGAACGCGACCCGGCCTTCATCCCGCCCAAGTGCCGCGCGGTGCAGGTCCCGCTCAGCGACGGCACCGTGCTCTCGCTGGCACTGGAATCGCCGGCCATCGCGCACAACGGCATCCTCGCGGTCGACCCGCTGTTCCTCACCCTGCTGGTGCTGGCCATCGGCGTGCTGGCCTACGTGGTCGCGCGCATCGCCAGCGCGCCGCTGCAGCGGCTGGCTTCGGCCGCGGCCGAGCTGGGCGATGACCTGCAGCGGGCGCCGTTGCCGGTGACCGGGCCGCTGGAAGTGCGCCGCGCCGCCGAAGCGTTCAACGCCATGCAGAAGCGCCTGCAGCGCACGCTGGGCGAGCGCACCCAGATGCTGGCGGCGATCACCCACGACCTGCAGACCCCGGTGACCCGGCTGCGGCTGCGGCTGGAAAACGTAAGTGACGAAGCCCTGCGCGAGCGCCTGATCGGCGACCTGGGCGCGATGCAGGCGCTGATCCGCGAGGGCCTGGAACTGGCCCGCAGCGCGGAGAGCGCCGAGCCACGCGCCGCGCTGGACCTGGATTCGCTGCTGGAAAGCATCGTCGAGGACGCGGTCGAGGCCGGCGCCGATGCCCGCTTCGAGCAGGGCAGCGGCGCGGTACTGATGCTGCGCCCGCTGGCCATGCACCGGCTGTTCTCCAACCTGGTCGACAACGCGCTCAGCTATGGCGGCACCGCCCAGGTGCGGGTCGAGCAGGGCACGGACGGGGTAGTGGTGCGGGTGCGCGACAGCGGCCCGGGCCTGGCCGAGGACGAGCTGGAAACCGTGTTCGACCCGTTCGTGCGCCTGGAAACCTCGCGCTCGCGGGCTACCGGTGGGGCCGGGCTGGGGCTGACCATCGCCCGCGCGCTGGCCGAGAAGGACGGCGCCACCCTGCACCTGCGCAACCATCCGCAGGGCGGGCTGGAGGCCATCGTGCACTGGCCGGCGCCACCGCGCCCGCCGGCCCCCCGCGCCGGCTGAGTCCACGGGAGGCAAACGGGCGCGGTTTTGCCTACTATGGGCATCCCCCGCCCGTATTCGCCGCATGAGTGCGCCCGATCTGGCTGGTTTCCACCCCGGCGCCGCGCTGTCCGCGCCGTGCCATTCCCGCGCCCCCGGCGGATCCTGACGGATGAGCCAAGGGGGAGGCGGGAACCGGTGGCGGCCGGTACAAGCAGTAGTGACCGTGCAGCGCCTGTTCCTGGCGCTTGTGTTGCTGTGCCTGCTGTTCGGCGTGCCGGTCACATCGGCCGCGCAGGATGGGCCGCCGCCGCTGCGCGACTACGCCATCGACGTGTGGACCTCGCGCAATGGCCTGCCGCACAACTCGCTGCGTGACATCGCGCAGACCCCGGAGGGCCACCTGTGGTTCGCCACCTGGGAAGGGCTGGTGCGCTACAACGGGCTGGACTTCACCGTGTTCGACCGCAGCACCCGCCCGGGCCTGCGCGACAACGGCGTGGGCGCGCTGTTCGTCGACCGCGAGGGCGGCCTGTGGATCAGCGATTCGCGCGGCAACGTCACCCGGCGCAGCGCCGACGGCCGCTGGCAGGTGTTCGCGCACCAGCCGCCGGCACCGCAGGTGCTGATCCAGGCCATGCAGATGGACAGCCATGGCCGGCTGTGGCTGCTGTACGAGGGCAACGGCATCGGCAGCGTGACCCGCGAAGGCCACTTCGAGTACCAGAAGCCGCCGGCCGACGTGCCGATGGCGATGAGCTTCACCAAGCTGGTGGTGGATGCGCAGGACCGGGTCTGGGTGGGCACGCTGGACGGCCTGGTGGTGCGCGGCACCGACGGGGTGCTGCGCCGCGCACCAGAGAGTTACGGGCTGGGCCGCGGCCTGGTGTGGCCCTACCGTGCCCCCGACGGCGTGCTGTGGATCGTAGCCGGCGAGCGCATCTACCGCATGCTCGATGGAATGCCGCAGTTGCAGCACCGCCTGGCCCCGGGCATGCACATCACCTCGATGCTGCAGGACCGCCACGGCGACCTGTGGCTGGGTACCGAAAACCAGGGCCTGCTGCGCCTGTCGCGGCACGGATTGGAGCGGCTTCCGGCCGGGCTCTCGCTGCCCGGCGGCAGGGTGGTGAGCCTGCGCGAAGACGCCGAAGGCAGCATCTGGGTCGGCGCCAACGGCGGCCTGTACCGGCTGCGCGAAACGCTGTTCAGCAGTTTCACCGAACGTGACGGGCTCAGCGGCGATTACGTGCGCACCGTGCTGGAAGACCGTGACCGCCAATTGTGGGTGGGCAGCGCCAGCGGGCTGGACCGGCGCGATGCACAGGGCGTGTTCCACCCGGTGCCGCTGCGCAACCGCGGCGGCAAGACCCCTTCGGTGCTGAGCCTGGCCCAGGATCATGCGGGCGGATTGTGGGTGGGTACCTTTGGTGACGGCATCCTGCGCCTGGACGGGCAGGGCCACATGCTGCGCAGCTACGGTGCCGAAGACGGCCTGCCGGGCGGCAACATCCGCGCGATGAGCGTGGACCGCGAGGGCGCGGTATGGGCCGGGACCCAGAAGGGCGTGGCCCGGCTCGACGCCAATGGGGTGACGGTGCCGACCGTGCCGGGCATGCCGACCGGGCTGGTCACCGCGCTGGCCCACGACGCCGAAGGCGATTTGTGGGTGGGCACCATCGAAGGCATCAGCGTGCTGCGCGGCGACCATGTGCAGCGCATCGACCTGGCGCCGCTGGGCGGCGGCCGCAGTGTGTTCGGTTTCCAGCAGATCGGCGATGCGATGTGGATCAGCAGCGACCGTGGCCTGTACCGGTACCAGGACCGCACGCTGTCACGGGTCGGGCTGGAGCAGGGCATGCCGGTCGATACCGTGTTCCAGCTGGTCCCGGACCGGGTCGGCAACGTCTGGATCAGCAGCAACCGTGGCGTGCTGCGCACCGACATGGCCATGCTCAACGACGTGGCCGACGTGGCCGACGGGCGCACGCGCAGGATCGAGGTCGAGCACTACAACGAAATCGACGGCATGGCCAATTCGCAGGCCAACGGCAGCTCCGGTCCGTCGGCGATCCTGCGCCAGGACGGCACGTTCTGGGTGGTCACCGCCGGTGGCCTGAGCACGGTGGACCCGCTGCGTCTGCAGCGCTTCCGCGAACGCCTGGCGCCGCCGGCGGCGATTGAAACGGTGCTGGTCGATGGCGTGCCGCTGCACTGGCAGGGCGCCAACCACAACACGCTGCCGGGCGGGCGCCGGCTCAGCATCAGCTACGTTGGCCTGAGCTACCTGATGTCCGAACGCATCCGCTACCGCACCCGGCTGGAGGGCCTGGACAGCGCGTGGATCGAGCGCGGCCAGCAGCGCAGCGTGGAATTCATCGGCCTGCCGCCGGGCGATTACACCCTTCATGTATCCGCGGCCCACCCGGGCGGTACCTGGGGCGACAGCGAGGCAGTGTGGTCGTTCACGGTGGAACCGTTCCTGTGGCAGCGGCGCAGCGTGCAGTTCATCTGCGGCCTGCTGCTGCTGGCCGGGCTGGTGGCGCTGTACCGCTACCTGATCAAGCGCTACAAGGCCAGCAATGTCCGCCTGGCGCGCAAGGTCGATGCCGCCACCCGCGACCTCAAGGCACAGACCGCCAGCCTGCAGGCGTTGAACGAAGAGAAGACCCAGCTGGCCGCGCGCCTGGCAGTGCAGGCCGAACAGTTCGAGCGCCAGGCGCGCGAGGATGCGCTGACCGGGCTGCCCAACCGCCGCGCGTTCGACGAAGCACTGGCGCGCGATTTCGCCCGCTCGCAGCGCAGCGGCCACCCGCTGTGCCTGGTGGTGCTGGACATCGACCACTTCAAGGAAGTGAACGACCAGCACAGCCACAGCGTGGGCGACGTGGTACTGACCGAAGTGGCGCGGGTGATCGCCTCGGCCTGCCGCGATTCGGACATGCCCGCGCGCACCGGCGGTGAGGAATTCACGCTGCTGCTCAACGACACCCGCCTGGCCGAAGCGGCGCAGGTCTGCGCGCGCCTGCGCGGGCTGTTCCATGACCACCCGGACTGGGCCGGCGTGCCGGGCCTGCAGGTGACCTTCAGCGCCGGGCTGGTCGAACTGGAAGCCGGGGATCGCACCCCGATGCTGCTCTACCAGCGCGCCGACCGCGCCCTGTACCGCGCCAAGAGCGAAGGCCGCGACCGAACGGCGATCGGTTGATATCCGAGGCGCCGGGCACCGCGTAGCGACAGGCCATGCGTGTCCCACGCAATGTCACATCAAGGGCGCGGCCACGCATTGGCGATCTTGCAGAACAGCTTTGCCGTCTGCTCGGTGTCATACACCGCGCTGTGCGCTTCGTCCGCATCCCAGCCCAGCCCGGCAGCCGTGGCTGCCCGCGCCAGCACGGTCTGGCCATAGGCGATACCGGCCATGGTCACCGTGTCGAACACGCTGAAGGGGTGGAACGGGTTGCGCTTGTGCCCGACCCGGTTCACCGCGGCATTGATGAAGCCCAGGTCGAAGTGCGCGTTGTGGCCGACCAGGATCGCGCGCTGGCAGCCGTACTTCTTCACCGCCGCGCGCACGGGCGCGAAGATGTGGTCCAGCGCGTCCTTTTCCGCCTTGGCCAGCCGGAACGGGTGGTCGAGGATGATGCCGGTGATCTCCAGCGACTTCGGGTCGATGTCCAGCCCTTCGGCCGGCACCACGTGGGCGCTGGCGGTCTGGCCCGGATAGAGCAGGCCGTTGTCGTCCATCTCGATCGGCACTGCGGCGATCTCCAGCAGCGCATGGCGCTGGCTGTCGAAGCCGCCGGTTTCCACATCCACCACCACCGGCAGGAAGCCACGGAAGCGGGTCGCCATCATGCGCTGGGCGGCAGAGGGCATGTCTTCAGCGGCCACCGGCGCGCCGGCGGTCTGGGGGAGGTCTTGAGTCATGCACGAAGTTTAGCAGAGCGACCTGGCCGCCCCGTGGTGGCGCTGCCAGACCGCCACGCCCAGCAAGGCCGCGCCCAGCACGGCCAGCAACAGCGCCGGTCCCGGCAGCAGCCAGCCCAGCGGCCAGGCCGCAGCCATCGCCAATCCGCCCCATGCCAGTGCATCCGCGCGGCCATCCGGTGCCCGGGCCAGCCAGCCATCCACGCTCAACCGCCCGGCGCCCTGCAGCAGCAGCGGCAGCAGCATGGCGATGAACAAGAGCGGCAGCTTGAAGTTGCCCTGGCCCTGGTCGCTGATCGCATAGCCCTGCGCCAGCGTGGCGAGCGAATCCCACTGCGCCGGCCAGTGCACGGCCGCGGTCGCCACTGCGGTCAACCCGATCAGCAGCGCGGCCGTGGCCCGGGTGGCCACGCCCAGCAGCAGGCAGATGCCGCCGATGAGTTCGATCCAGGTCGCTGCCTGCCAGTTGAACTCGGCCGGCAGCCAGCGAAGTGGCAGCGGGAAGTGCGCCTGGAGGGTGTCGAACCAGTTCACCCCCCGCCATTTTTCCAGCCCGGATTCCAGGTATTCCCAGGCCAGCAGGATGCGCAGTCCCAGCGGGGCAAGCCAGGCGCCCAGGCCATCGAGGCGGGAGCGCAGGGTGGAGGCAGGGAAGCGGCGGAGATGCATGGGGACGGCCTGGAAAGGGAAGTCCCTTGAAGAGGGTCGTCGCGCGGGGAGCGATGCGGGTGCCGGCGGCGTGGTTCAGCCGCCGGTCGGGCGGTGGGCGAGCCCGATCACGCCCGTGGAGAGCAACTGCGCCAGCAGTGCCCGCCCCGGCGGTTCCAGGTCGCACGGGTCCAGGCCGTTCGCGGCGGCCAGCTGCCGCAGGTGCGCGGCTCCGCTGCGGGGTGGGTCCGCGTCCATCTGTTGCAGCAGCTGCCACGCCAGGGGACTGAGCTGGGAAAACACGATGTGCCCGTCGGCGCCCCGACGTGCCAGCAGGAACGTCGGCGCCGGTGGTGCATCCACCGGCTGGAAGGCCGCGCCGATCTGCTGCACCGGCCATGCATAGGCCAACGGCAACGCCAGGGGGGAACGCTGCACTGTGCCATGCCATGCATCGGCATCCTCACCGCACGGATCGAGCGGCAGCGCATCGCGCGACTGCAGCGCCAGTTCCACCCATTCGTAATGCGCCAGCTCGGCCAGGAACGGGCGCGGCAGCGTGTCCTGCAGCTGCAGCCACTGCACGAACTCGGCGGCGACCTCGGTGAACAAGGGCGACGCACAGCGGTGCTCGATGAAGTAGCGCCGGCACAGCGCCTGCCACTCCGCGTCGTCCAGTACCTGCAGCACCACCGGGAAACTGCTGCCCAGCAGTGCCTGCAGGTTGTTGAACAGCAGGTCACGATAGATCTGCAGCCGTCGCGGCTCCAGGCCTGGAGGCGACGGTTGATGTACGGGATCGCGCAGGTGGCGGGTCAGGGCAAACTGCTGGTCGCGCAGCAGGCCGCTCATGCTGCTGCACCCAGGATGCTGCGGATCTGCCGCAGCTCCGCCTGCAGTTCGGCATAGGGTGGCAGGTTGAAGTCGCGCTCGAGCAGGGCCGGGCGCGGCCCGAAACGCGCGCAGGCATGTTCCAGCAACGCCCATACCGGCGCGACCACGGCGCTGCCATGGGTATCTATTTTCAGGTCATCGGCTTCATCGTAGTGCCCGGCAACATGCAGGCAGACGATGCGTGCAGCAGGCAGGCCGTCGATGTACGCGACGGGGTCGAAGCGATGGTTGATGGCGTTGACGTAGACATTGTTGATGTCCAGCAGCAGGTTGCAGTCGGCTTCCTGCAGCACCGCCGTGGTGAAGTCCAGTTCGCTCATCGCTGCATGCGGGGTGAGGTAGGTAGACACATTCTCCACCGCGATGCGCCGGCCCAGCCGGTCCTGCACCCGGGCAATGCGGGCAGCGGTGTGGCGGATGGCTTCGTCGGTAAACGGCAGCGGCAGCAGGTCATACAGGTGGCCGTCGTCGCTGCAGTAGCTCAGGTGTTCGCTGTAGAGGCGGACATCGTGTGCGTCCAGGAAGCGCCCGACCTGGTCGATGAACGCAAGGTCCAGTGGCGCGCTGCCGCCGAGCGACAGCGACAGCCCGTGGCAGGTCAAGGGATGGCGCGCGCTTAGCCCGCGCAGGCGCTCGCCCATCACGCCACCCAGCCCGATCCAGTTCTCCGGCGCGCACTCGAGGAAATCGATATCGCCGGGCGGTGCGTGTTCCAGGTCATCGAGCAGGGCGCGGCGCAGCCCCAGTCCCACCGCCGTTGCAGGCAACGGCAGTGGGCGGGCAGGGCTCACGCG
>DGIP01000173.1:0-238 GCA_002386405.1 Stenotrophomonas maltophilia | reverse complement strand
TGGGCGGGCAGGGCTCACGCGGGTGCGTGGATCAGTGCCCGGCACCGCACTTGCCTTCACCGCACTTGCCCTCGGCGGTCTTCTTGGCGGCTGGCGCGGGCGTGGCCTTGCTCTTGTCGGCCCCACACTTGCCTTCGCCGCACTTGCCTTCCGCGGGCTTCTTGTCGGCAGCATGCGAGGCGGCCTTGTCGGCGCCGCACTTGCCTTCGCCGCATTTGCCTTCCGCCGCCTTGGCATC
>DGIP01000172.1 GCA_002386405.1 Stenotrophomonas maltophilia | reverse complement strand
TCAAAAACATGGATGTTTTTGCCAAGCCCCCAAGGATGGGTTTACGGCGTGTCCCGTAGGGGGTTGCCCGCCGGCCTCCCAAACACGTAGCAATAGAAACGCAAACGGCCCGGTAATCACCGGGCCGTCCGCCTTTGATTGCCGACTAACAGTCGGCGCTACCGTGCGGTATCAGCTACCCATCACTCGATCGGCTGATCCAACATCAGCTGCCGGGCGAAGCGCACCGGCGGGGCGCCGTAGGACAGCATCTGGTCGTGGTAGGCCTTCAGGTTGAACTTGTCGCCCTGCTTTTCCTGCACCGCCTTGCGCGTGTCGAAGTGCTCCTGCGCGCCGACGAAGTAGGTCGGCAGCTGCGCCGAGGTAAGCTGCGCGCGCACCCACTTGCCCGATGCCTCGCTTTCCTGCTGGAACGCATCGTGGGTCATCAGCTGCATCGCCTGCTCACGCGTCCAGTTGTCCACGTGCACGCCCTGGTCCAGGATCGCGTTGGAGATCGTGCGCAGGTAGAACTTCAACTGCACCAGGTGGAACAGCGGATCGTTGTCCAGGTAACCCTGTTCCTGCATCATCCGCTCGGTGTACACCGCCCAGCCTTCGGCGAACAGGCCCGAACGCAGCACCGCGCGCAGCGTGGACGGGAACTTGCCCGAATGCCAGCCTTCCAGGTAATGGCCCGGCGTGCCTTCGTGGATGCTGAGCAGGTGGATCATGCGGCTGTTGTATTCGCGCAGGAACGAATCGACCTGCTTGTCGGTCCAGTCGTCCGGAATCGGCGACACCGCGTAGAAGGTCTTCAGGTTCTTGTCCAGCGGGCCCGGCGAATCGCAGTAGGCCACGGCCACGCCGCGCTGGAATTCGGGCATCAGGATGATGTCCACCGGCGCATCGGGCAGGGTCATCAGGTCATGCTTGCGCACGAACTCGGTGGACTGCGCCAGCGCGGCCTTGGCATCGTCGACCACCTTGTCGCGCGCCGGCTTGTCCGCGTAGGCCAGCTCCAGCGCCGCTTCGATCGCCGCCTGCTGCTGTTCGTCGCTCGGATTGGCCGGCAGCGCCGGGGCGCCCGGCTTGCCGTTCAGCACCGTCTGCGCGATGCCGTACATGTCCTGGCGCACGCGCTTGAGTTCGGCACGGGCACGTTCGCCGATCTCGGCGCGCGACAGCGACGAGTTCAGCGCGAACTTCAGCTTCTGGTCGTACAGCTCGGCACCAATGCGGAAATCGCCCTTGGCGTTCGGCACCAGCGTCTTGTCCAGCCACGTCTGCTGCTCGTCCACCGCCTTCTTCAGGCCATCGATGGCCGCCTGCAGGCGCTTGCCGTCCTCGGCCGGCAGTTCGCCGATGTGCGGGGTGATGAAGGTATCGACGATGCTGAGGATGCCCTTGTTCTGCTTGGCCACCGTTTCAGCATGGATCTTCGGCACGCGGGCCGGGTCCAGGTTCTCGCGGGCCTGGGCGAAGATCTGCGGCAGCTTCTCCATGCGCGCGGTGGCCGACTTCAGGCGCTCGGGCAGCGGCGCGAATTCACGGGCCATCAGGCCGTACAGCGCACTGCCGGCGGTGCCGTTGTAGATCTGCGGGTCCCACTTGGACGCCTGCAGCACTTCGGCGTTCCAGATCTCGGACTGCAACTGGTTGCGCAGGATGGCCGCGTCCACCTGGTTTTCGCGCGAGAGCTTGCTCACCTCGACCTTGTCCAGCTCGCCGAGCAGGCCCTTGTAGGCGGTCAGCATCTTCTGCTGGCCGGCCGCGCTCAGGTCGTCGATCTCGCTGTCGTAGCGGTGATCGCCGATCTGGGTGGCGCTGATCGGCGACAACTGCATCCAGGTGTCCAGGGCGCGCTTGGACAGGTCGGCGAAGGCGGCGTCCACGGCCGCATCGGCGGCGGGGGCGGTTGCCGAGGTACCGGCCGGGGCGGTGGGGGCGTCGGCCTGCTGGCAGCCACCCAGGGCGGCGATCAGGGCGAGGGCAAGAAGATGCTGGCGCATCGGCGATCCTGTGCTGTGGACAATCGCCCAGCATAGGCGCTGCCGCCGGGGTGCCGCCCGTGCCATTGGATTACCATGGCCCTTTCCCGCCGGGAGGTGTGCCATGCAGTACGAAGGAAGCTGCCATTGCGGGCAGATCGCGTTCGTGGTCCAGGCCGATGCACCCATCACCGAGGTGCTGGACTGCAACTGTTCGCTGTGCCGGCGGCGCGGCGGGCTGCTCTGGTTCGGCCCGCGCGCGGCGCTGACCCTGAACACGGACCCGGCGGCGCTGGCCACCTACCAGTTCAACAAGCACCACCTGCAGCATCATTACTGCCGCGACTGCGGCATTGCCCCGTTCAGCGAGGGCGTGGACCCGCGCAGCGGGCAGGCGATGGTGGCGGTGAACGTGCGCTGCCTGCCCGGGCTGGAACTGGGTGGGCTGAAGATCAATTTCTACGATGGAGCCAGCGTGTGACGACAGGGACGATGTGGCGCGGTTGCGCCGTGGCAGGGATGCTGCTGCTGGCGCTTGCCGGATGCAGTGGCAAGCAGCACGCGGAGATGGCCAGTGCCGCTGCGGCCGGCGCGCTGGCCTCGCCGGAAGGGGCAGCGCTTGCGTATGAGCACGAGGTGGACATTCAGCTCGACGCCGCGCAGATCGGGCCGCGTGTGAAGCAGATCAGCGAGGCCTGCCAGTCCAGCAGGTTCGGCGACTGCGCCGTGCTGCAGGTCGGCCAGCAGGGCGGCGAGTATCCGTCCGGCTCGATCCGGGTGCGGATCGCGCCCAAGGGCGTGGAGCCGATGATCGGCCTGGCCGGGCAGGGCGGCGACGTCGCCTCGCGCAACACCCAGGCCGAAGATCTCGCCCAGCAGGTCGCGGATACCGCGCTGACCAAGGCGCGGCTGCAGAAGGAACACGAACGGCTGCTGGCCTACCAGGATGACAAGGGCATCAAGGTGGCCGACCTGCTGGTCATCACCCAGCGGATGTCCGAGATCGAGGCAGGGCTGGAGCAGGCCAACAAGGATGCCGCCAACCAGCGACGCCGGATCGACACCCAGCTGTTGACGCTGCGCTTCCAGACCCCGTCGGGCCAGCGCAGCCGCAGCGAGATCGGCGAGGCGTTCAGCGAGTTCGGCGCCACGCTGACCAGCAGCGTGGCCTTCGTGATCCGCGCCGTGGCGGCACTGCTGCCGGTAACCGTTGTGCTCTGGCTGGTGGGCTGGATTGCGCTGAAGCTGTGGCGTCGCCGCCGCTCGCGCGGTTAGCCCTCGTCGGTTTCGTATTCGACGAACACATCCAGTTCCAGCGCCAGCTCCTGCACGGCATCGCGCACCTTCTGCGCGGTGCTTTCATTGCCGACCTCGACTTCCAGCTCATGCGTGCCCGGCCCGATGTCATCGGACAGGCCGGCCGAGCTGGAATCGTCATCGTCCATGTGCGGCATCAGGTCGTCGGTTTCTTCGACGTGCTCGATGCCCTCGATGCCTTGGAGCAGGTCGCTGATGGCGCGCGCATCGTCTTCGGTACCGGTGATCCTGAGTCGCAGCATGGCCATGGGAAGGTCTCGTGGGAGTGGGGATTCCACCGTAGCGATGCGCCGGGCAAAAGCGGGTGAATGTTGCCCGGCCCCCGGTCGGGCGACATTCACCCGCGGGTAGCTCACGACCGTTGGTCGTGAGGCGTTTCGTCGTGAGGCGTTTCACCGTGAGGCCGGTTCATCAGTTCATCCGGCAACGCCGGTACCGGCGTGCGTTCGTCCTGGGCTTCGCGCTTGAGCCAGTCCATGAATGCCACCGCCGTCGGGCTGAGTGGCCGATGCTCGGCGTGCACGATGTAGTACGCGTACCGTGCCTTCAACGCCGGCCCGGGCAGGCGCACCAGTTCGTAGCGCTGCAGGTACGGCTGGGCGATGTGCTTGCGCGCCAGCACCGCGCCGATGCCATACACCGCCGCGCGCATCGCATCGGTGCTGTCGCTGAAGATGTGCTGCGCGGTCAGGTCCAGTCCGCGCACCCCGGCAGCGCGGAACCAGTCGCGCCAGCCCTGTGGCGACATGTCGCTGACCAGCGGCAGCGTGGCGATCTGCGCGGGCTCGCGCAGCGCCGACACCCCGGGCAGGGCCGGTGATGCCACCGGGCACAGCTCGTCGTCCATCAGGTGGTGGGCGGCCAGGCCCGGCCACTGGCCCAGCCCGTAGCGGATGCCCAGTTCCGGCCCGTTCTCGTCGAAGCGCACCAGTTCGCTGCTGGTCTGCAGCTCGATGCGCATGCGCGGGTGCAGACGGGTGAAACGCGGCAACCGAGGCACCAGCCAGCAGTACGACAGGGAGCGCAGGGTGGTGATCCGCAGCGGCACCACATCGGCCTGCGGATGCAGGTTGCCGGCCACCGCGTTGATGTCGCTCAGGGCGGCTGCCGCGGCATCGGCCAGCTGGCGGCCCTCGGCGGTCAGGCGCACCCCACGGGCGTGGCGCTGGAACAGCACCGTGCCCAGCAGCGATTCCAGCCGCCGCACGTGGTGGCTGACCGCGCTGGCGGTGAGGTGCAGCTCCTCGGCGGCATGGGCGAAATTCTGGTGGCGCGCGGCAACCGCGAACACCCCCAGCGCGGGCAGCAGGGCAGGGCGCAGGATCATGGCGAGACCCAAATCATATTTGTGGCTTGCAGGGATACTACGCGCTTGTCGGGGCCTCGCGGCAGGTAGATGCTGCGTGTCTGATTCCTGGAGCCCGCGCCATGTTGCTGCCCGTCCCCGTTGCCGTCGCCGCCTGTTCCTGCCGTGCCGGGGGCCGCCCGTGAGCGGCGCGCCGGTGAGTGCGGGGGCGATCGAGCGCGACTGGCGCACCCCGCTGGAGTTGACCGTGCTGGGTGCGATCTGGGGGTGCTCGTTCCTGTTCATGCGCGTGGCGGTGCCGTCGTTCGGCCCCTATGCGCTGGTGGAAGTGCGGCTGCTGCTGGGCGCGCTGGTGCTGCTGCCGTTCCTCTGGCAGGCACGCGCGCAGTTCCCGGCAAGGCGCTGGCTGTGGCTGGTGCCGATCGGCCTGATCAACTCCGCCATTCCGTTCGTGCTGTTCGCCTGGGCCGCGCAGCGCGCACCGGCGGCGATCGGGGCGATCTGCAACGCGATGACCGTGCTGTTTGCCGCGCTGATCGCGTTCCTGTTCTTCGGCGAGAAGATCGGCATGCGCCGCGCGATCGCGCTGCTGGTCGGCTTCGGTGGCGTGGTGGTGCTGGCCACGGCCAAGGTGTCCGGGTTGAGCATTGGTGCGGCGGTGATTGCCGGTTCGCTGGCCGCGCTGCTGTACGGATTGGGCGTGAACCTGGTCAAGCGCCACATGACCGGGCTGCCGCCGGCGGCGTCGGCCGGCGCCACGCTGGGCAGCGCGGCGTTGCTGATGCTGCCGCTGGCGCTGACCCACTGGCCTGACGCGCCGATACCCGCCGTGTCGTGGGCCTGCGCGATCGCGCTGGGCGTGGTCTGCACCGGCTTCGCCTTCCTGATGTTCTACCGCCTCATCGCGCGCATCGGCCCGGCGCGTGCTTCCACCGTGACCTACCTGGTGCCGATGTTCGGCGCGCTGTTCGCCTGGCTGTTCCTGGGCGAGCCGGTGACCTGGGCGATGGTGGTCGCCGGCGCGTTGATCCTCGGCAGCGTCGCCGCCAGCCAGAAGCGCTGACGCGACGCGAGATCCATTACCGCACTGGCACGGGGATGTTGCACAGGTCGATATGGCCGGCGGCGCGCTTGTAGAAGTCATCCACGCGGTTGCGCCGTGCTTCGACGGTATCGGCGAAGGTCTTCGAATCGGTACGCAGCACCTGCAGCGTGGGCCGCTGCGCGTCCGGCAGGTCGCTCACCCGCTGGATCGAGCGGATCGCGGTGCGCTGCCCCGGGTCGGCGTAGAAGCCCATCGGGGCCGGTCCGCGCGGCAGCGCGCTGAGCAGTTCCATGCCCTTGAGCACCCGACCCACCACGGTGATGTTGCGGTCCAGCTGGCGCGGCGACTGGCCGGTGACCACGTACAGCTCGGCGCCGATGCTGCTGTCTTCCTCGTTGTTGCGGCCGGCACCCAGCGCGCCGTAGCAGTGCGCCAGCCAGGTCTTGCCGTCCTTCGTGTCCTGGCCCACCGCGAAACCGTCCACGAAGCCGGTGCGCTCGGCCCAGCCGTCGCGGTCCGGCAGCAGGCTCACCTTCAGGCCCCTGCTGTCGCGCTGGAACTCGGCCGGCAGCTTGCGCTTGGCGCTGCCCAGCGGCTTGGCCTTGGCCGCGTCATCGGCATCGGCATCACCGAACTGCACCACGAAGTTGTCCTGCGCGCGGTAGATGCTTTCGCCGTCCCAGAAATGCTCATGGGCCAGGGTCTGGATGTTGGCCACGTGCTGCGGCGCGAAGGCCGGGGCCAGCTCGATGAGCACCTCACCGGCATCCAGCTTCATCACCAGCAGGTTGTCCGGGTCGGGCGTGCGCCAGTCGCTGGCCGGCGATGCCTCCAGGATCTGCTGCGCGCTGCGGTAGGGCGTGGCCGCCGTGGCAACGCCCGGCAGCAGGCAGGAAAGGGCAAGCGCGAGCAGGGCAGGACGGCGTGGCGACATGGTGGACCCCCGGATGAACGATCCCCGATTCTGCGCGAAGCGCGGCGCCGGCCGCCAGTCCGCCCCCTGTCCGCCGGCAGGGTGACTAACGGCACGTTCGCTATAGCTGACTTCACACTAGTGTTGACTCCACGCTAGCTGGAGGACGGTCATGAGCGACCACGAGGCCCACCTGAAGAAGTTCCAGAAGGAGCTCAGCGCCGGAACGGTCTCGCTGGCCCTGCTGGCGGTGCTGGCGCGGACCGGCGAGCCGCTGTACGGCTACCTGATCGCCAAGGAGCTGGAGCGGGTCGGGGAGGGCGTGCTGAGCGGCAAGCAGAGTGCGCTGTACCCGGTGCTGCGCAACCTGGAAGGGGCCGGGCTGCTGGAAAGCCAGATTGAACCGTCGGTGGCCGGGCCACCGCGACGTTACTACCGCATCAATGAGCGCGGCCGGCAGGTGCTGGAGCAGTGGACCCAGGCCTGGCGTGCCACCCGAGATTCCGTTGATTCCGTGCTGGAAGGGGTACTGCAATGAACGAAGAAAGCATGAGGGGCGGTGGCCTGCCCACCACCATCGGGCAGTACCTGGCGCAGCTGCGCGCGGCCCTGCACGACGCCGACCCGGCGATGGTGCAGGACGCGTTGTACGACGCCGAGGAATACCTGCGTTCGGAGCTGGCCGCCCAGCCCGGGCGCAGCGAAGCCGAGGTGATTGCCGACGTGGCCGGCAGCTATGGCGCACCCGAGGAAGTGGCTGAGATCTACCGCGAAACCGAAATCACCGTGAACCGCGCGCTGCGCACCCCCAGTGCCAGCGTGCGGCCGATCGCCCGGGTGGTGCCGGCGCAGGTGGCACCGGGTGTTGCAGCCGCCACGGCAGCAGCGGGGAGCGAAGCGCCGCCAAGCGATCGGGTGCCGCCGCCGCATCGCTCGGCGCTGGCACGCTTCTTCGGCGTGGCGCTGGAACCGCGCACGTACGGCGCGCTGTTCTACATGCTGCTGTCGCTGGCGACCGGCATCTTCTTCTTCACCTGGGTGATCACCGGCCTGTCGCTGTCGCTGGGGCTGCTGATCCTGATCATCGGCATTCCGCTCACGGTGCTGTTCTTCGGCTCGGTGCGTGGGCTGGCGCTGCTGGAAGGGCGGCTGGTGGAAGTACTGCTGGGCGAGCGCATGCCGCGCCGGCCGCGTTACGCAGACCGCAGCCGCAGCTGGCTGCAGCGCATCGGCGACATGTTCACCGATGGACGCACCTGGCTGACGATGCTGTATTTCATGCTGATGCTGCCGCTGGGCATCATCTACTTCACTGTGGCGGTCACCCTGCTCACCGTGTCGCTGGTCTTCATCTGGGCGCCGGTCGCTTCGATGTTCGCGTTGGGCGCGCCGAGCCTGTACTTCGAAAGCGAACTGGTGGTGCTGCCGCTGTGGGCCACCCCGGCGCTGGCGGTACTGGGCGTGGTGATCCTGTTCTGCACCATGCACCTGGCGCGCGTCATCGGCCACCTGCACGGACAGATGGCCAAGCACCTGCTGGTGCGCCTGTAAGTTTCGGAGGTGACGACCAACGGTCGTCACCTACCGGTTGTGCGCGGCGTCACCCACAACGGTAGGTATCGACCGTTGGTCGATACCGGGTTACCCCGCCTTCTTGCGGATCGGGGTGACGTTGCTGGCCTTGGCCGCCTTCTTCGGCTTCGCCGCGGCCTGCGCATTGGCGGCGAAGAAATCGCGCACCTTCGGGTACACCGTTTCGCGCCAGCGGCGGCCGCTGAAGATACCGTAGTGGCCGGCGCCCTCGACCACGAAGTGCTCACGGCGCGCAGCCGGAATGCCGGTGCACAGTTCCTGCGCCGCTTCGGTCTGGCCCAGCCCGGCGATATCGTCCAGCTCGCCTTCGATGCTCAGCAGCGCGGTGCCGGTGATCGCGCCGGGATCCACCAGCTCACCCTGCACATACCACTCGCCGCGCGGCAGCAGGAATTCCTGGAAGACCACGCGGATCGTGTCCAGGTAGTAGCGCGCCGGCATGTCCAGCACTGCGTTGTATTCGTCGTAGAAACGGCGGTGCGCATCGGCATCTTCCATGTCGCCCTTGACCAGGTCGGCATAGAAATCCCAGTGCGAACTGAAGTGCCGGCTCGGGTTCATCGACAGGAACCCGGCGTGCTGCAGGAAGCCCGGGTACACGCGGCGGCCCGCGCCCGGGTAACCCGGTGGCACGGTGTGGATGACGTTGTTCTCGAACCACGACAGCGGGTTCTGGGTGGCCAGGTTGTTGACCGCGGTCGGGCTGCAGCGCGCATCGATCGGGCCGCCCATCATCACCAGCGAACGCGGCGTGGTTTCACCGCGGCTGGCCATCAGCGAAACGGCGGCCAGCACCGGCACGGTCGGCTGGCACACGCTGACCACGTGCAGTTTCTCCGCACCGAGGTGGCGGATGAATTCCTGCACGTACGCGATGTAATCGTCCAGGCTGAACTCGCCTTCGCTGCCGGGCACCATGCGCGCGTCCACCCAGTCGGTGACATACACGCGGTGGTCGCGCAGCAGGGTGCGCACGGTGTCGCGCAGCAGCGTGGCGTGGTGGCCCGACAGCGGCGCCACCACCAGCACGAACGGCTGGTTGAGCATGGTGTTGAGCTGGTCGGCTTCGTTGCTGTGGCGCTTGAAGCGCAGCAGCTTGCAGAACGGCTTGCTGACTTCTTCGTGCACCACGATCGGCACGCGCTCGCCGTCGACCTCGATTTCGTTGATGCCCCACTCGGGCTTCTCGTAATCCTTGCCGATGCGATGGAACAGCTCGTTCACCGCCGAAAGGCGGTCGGCACCGGGCATCTGTGACCACCAGTGACCCTGGTTGGCGAAGAACTTGGCGTTGGCCTGGGCCTGGTGCACCCAGGGCGCGAGCAGGTTGCGGGTCAATTCATGCAGTTGATAGAGCATGACGTCCGAATATGTATGGTCTTATGTTGCCGCGCAGCATACTCCACCCGGGCCGAAAGCGCCTTAATGGGCAGATTCGTCGCAATCGGGCCTGAGATCAGCGTCCGCCACGTTCGAGCGCGGCGGCATGACCGGCCAGCGCCGGTGACAGCCAGCAGTGCGAGCCCAGCGCGGTAAAGCCTTCGGCGGTGAGCTGGCGGCGGTACCAGGCCGCCGGGCGGGCCTGGAAGCCCTCGTGGTCGCCCTCGAACTCATCCTCGGCGGTGAACGCCTCCAGGAACGCCACGCCGCCGGTGAGCTCGGCGAAGCCGGCCAGGGCCGGGCGCAGTTCGCGGGTGGGCACGTAGTGCATCACGTCCGAGCAGACCAGCAGGTCCACCGGCGCGCACGGGCGCAGCCAGGCGAAATCGCCGACGCGGGCCGGGTGCAGGTTGCGGCTGCGGCCGTAGCGCTGCACCGCATAGTCGCTGCTGTCGAAGCCCATGTACTGCACGCGCGGGCGCAGCTTGAGCAGCGGCGCGCGCCAGGCGCCTTCACCGGCACCGATGTCCAGCACGCTGCGGATCGGGCGTTCCAGGTAGTACTCGGCACTGGCCACGGCCAGCGCGACCTTGCGCGCCAGGCGCGCCGCGCCGCCGGTCTGGTCGGGCTGGTACCAGCGCTGGAAGTAGGCCTGGTCGTAGGTCTTCTGCATGCGGGGACAGGGGTCGAGGACGTGGGTGCACATGGTAGCCGAGCGCGCTGCGTCAATCGGCCGCGCATGCGCTGTCCGCGTGAATCGGCCAGAATGAACGACATCCCAAGCCAGCCGCCGGAGCAAGCGCATGCAGTCCTACTACTGGGTCAAGACCTTCCACCTGCTGTTCGTGGTGGCGTGGATGGCGGCGGTGTTCTACCTGCCGCGGATCCTGGTCAACCTGAGTGAGACCGCGGGGCAGCTGCCGGTGGTGGAGCGCCTGCAGCTGATGGGCCTGCGCCTGTACAGGTTCGGCCACATGATGTTCGGCTTCGCGTTGATCCTGGGCCTGGTGCTGTGGCTGGGCTACCGCGTGATTCCGGATTTCCCGACCATGGTCGCGCCGGGCGCGGCGGGGTGGCTGCACGCCAAGCTGGGGCTGGTGGTGCTGCTGCTGGTGTATTACTCGTGGACCGGGCGGCTGCTCAAGGGCGCGGTGAAGGGCAAGGTACTGCCGTCGTCGCGCGCGCTGCGCTGGTTCAACGAGCTGCCGCTGGTGCTGTTCATCGGCGTGGTGTGGCTGGTGCTGGCCAAGCCGTTTTAAGGGATGGCTCACGACCAACGGTCGTGAGCTACCGGGGGATGGCGTCCGAACCGGGGATGGCGTTCGGACCGCGGATGGCGTCCGCACTGCCGGTAGCGCACGACCGTTGGTCGTGCGGCGGCCCACGGCCGGCGCTCTCCAGGAATGGGTATGATCGAAAGATGATGTCCCTGTCCCGGAGAGAATGATGAAGCGAGTGGTTTTGAGCGTGCTGGCACTGTCGGTGTCCAGCGCCCTGATGGCGGCGACGCCGAAATTCGATGGCGCGCGGATCTCCGCCGACGTCAAGGAACTGGCCTCCGACGCCTATGAGGGCCGCTCGCCCGCCACGGCCGGCGAAGCGAAAACCATCGCCTTCCTCAGCAAGCAGTTCGCGGCCGCCGGCCTGCAGCCGGGTGGCGACCTGAAGGACGGCAAGCGCCTGTGGACCCAGGCCGTGCCGCTGCTCAAGGGCGATATCGTGGGCACCCCGAATTTGGCACTGTCCAGCAAGGGCAAGCCGCAGGCGCTTACCCAGGGCCAGGAAATCGCGGTGCGCGCGGCCATGAACGGCGCCTCTGAGGTCGACATCCAGAACGCCCCGCTGGTGTTCCTGGGCTACGGCGTGAACGCGCCGGAGCGCAACTGGAACGACTTCAAGGACGTGGACCTGAAGGGCAAGATCGCCGTGGTGCTGATCAACGACCCGGACTTTGAAACCGGCGAAGGCGATTTCGACGGCAAGGGCATGACCTACTACGGCCGTTGGACCTACAAGTACGAAGAGGCCGCCCGCCAGGGTGCGCTGGGCGTGCTGATCGTCCATGAAACCGCCCCGGCCTCCTACGGCTGGGCCACGGTGGCCGGCTCCAACACCAACACCATGTTCGACGTGGTCCGCGACAACCCGGCCGAAGCGCACCCGCTGCTGGAAGGCTGGATCCAGCGCGACCTGGCGGTGGACCTGTTCAAGCGTGCCGGCCAGGATTTCGAGGTGCTGAAGAAGCAGGCCCAGCGCCGCGATTTCAAGCCGGTGGAGCTGAAGGGCGAAACCCTGTCGGCCAAGTACGCGGTGAAGACCGAGGTGATCACCTCGCACAACGTGGCCGCGCGCCTGGAAGGCAGCAAGCACCCGGATGAAACCGTGGTGTACAGCGCGCACTGGGACCACATCGGCGTGGGCAAGCCGGATGCGAACGGCGACACCATCTTCAACGGCGCGCTGGACAACGCCAGCGGCACCGCCTCGCTGGTGGAACTGGCCCGTGGCTTCGCCAAGGGCAAGCGCCCGGAGCGTTCGGTGCTGTTCCTGGCCGTGACCGCCGAAGAGAAGGGCCTGCTGGGTTCGGAGTTCTACGCCAGCCACCCGCTGTACCCGCTGGCCAAGACCGTGGCGGTGATCAACATGGATGGCATGGCGCCGTTCGGCCCGTCGCGTGATTTCGGCATCTATGGCTCGGCCAAGCTGGAACTGCTGGATCAGCTGAAGGACGTGGCCCAGGGCTGGGACATCCGCTACACCCCGGACCCGAAGCCGGAAGCCGGCCTGTTCTTCCGCTCCGATCACTTCCCGTTCGCCAAGCGTGGCGTGCCGGCGGTGTCCTACTCGGCCGGCCAGGACTGGGTGGAGGGCGGCGTGGCCGCAGGCAAGGCGGCCTCGGACGACTACACCGCCAAGCGCTACCACCAGCAGGGCGACGAATGGCAGCCGGACTGGAAGTTCGCCGGCGCCGCCCGCGACCTGGAAGTGCTGTACACGCTGGGCAACCAGCTGGCCAATTCGCGCAGCTGGCCGAACTGGAGCGATGACTCCCAGTTCCGCGCGCCGCGCGACGCCAGCGCCGCAGAGCGCAAGTAAGGAATACGGGGCCCCTGCACCGTAGAGCCACGCCCTGCGTGGCTACGCGGTGCCAGGGGCCGCGCGATCCCGTTTCATCCCCATGTTTCGCGCTTTCGTCGCATCCCGCTTGTTCCCTCCGGCGGCAGGGCTATCCTCACACCATCCCATCGTGAAGACGCCGCCGTGTTTGCCAGCCTTTCCCTGATTCTCCGTATTCTGGTGGCCTGGGCCGCGGCGATCGTCGTGGCCGGGTTCGTGTGGAGCGGCTTCTTCCACGGCATGGACGAGGGCCCGGGCTGGGTGTTCGGGCTGCTGGCGCTGTTCCTGATGATCACCGCGCTGGGCAGCTGCATCACCCACCTGCGCCGCGTGTCGACCCTGGCCGGGCGCCTGGATGCGGCCACCCTGTCCAGCCGCCAGCGCCGCCAGATCGAACTGCCGATGGACGCCGGCGAGGCCTTCAGCCTGGTCGAACAGGCGATCAAGGAACTGCCGCGCGTGGAAGATATCGAAAGCGCCGCCGGCAGCCTGCAGGTGCGCGCCTACGTGCGCCGCGTGGACCCCTACAACGGCCGCCCGCCATCGCGCTGGAACCTGCCGGCGCGCTGGGCGATCAAGCGCAACAGCGTGCTGGCCACGGTCACCCCGGGGCAGGGCACCAGCAGCGTGACCCTGGTGTTCGAACCCGATGCGGGGGTGTGGGCCGACCTGCTGGCGGTGGACGAGGGCAGCAACTACGAGAACGCCGAAGCGGTCAGCCGTGCCATCACCCGCCGTGTGTCCGAGCAGCGCCGCGACGAGCAGGCAGCCGCCGAACAGACCGCCACGGAAAAGGAACTGTCGGTGGCGCGCCTGAACCTGCTGCACGCCCAGGTGGAGCCGCACTTCCTCTACAACACGCTGGCCAACGCGCAGGTGCTGACCCGCACCGACCCGCCGCGCGCCGACCAGATGCTGGGGCACCTGATCCAGTACCTGCGCAGTTCGCTGCCGAGCGTGGACGAATCGATGTCCACCCTGGGCGTGGAGCTGGAGCGCACCAAGGCCTACCTGGAGATCCTCAAGATCCGGATGGGCGCGCGGCTGGCGCCGCAGGTGGATGTGCCGCCGGCGCTGGAAAGCGTGCCGCTGCCGTCGATGGCGCTGCAGACGCTGGTCGAGAACGCGATCAAGCACGGATTGGAACCCAAACCCGGTGGCGGCACGGTGTGGATCATCGCGCGCGCCTTCGACGACCACGTCACCCTGACCGTGGCCGACGATGGCCTGGGCTTCGGCCAGGGCAGCAGCGGCACCGGCATTGGCCTGAAGAACCTGCGCGAACGGCTGCGCCTGACCTGCGGTGAGCGCGCCGGCGTGGCCATCGTATCCAACTTCCCCAGCGGCGTGGCGGCAACGATCACCCTGCCGCGCGACGCACGCGAGGCGATCCATGCTGCTTGATGCCCTCATTGCCGAAGACGAAGACCTGCTGCGCCAGTCGCTGGTGGCCCAGCTGCAGCGGTTGTGGCCGGAACTGCGGCTGGTGGCCGAATGCGAAGACGGCGCCAGCGCACTGGAGCGGCTGGCCGAACTGAAGCCGGACCTGGCCCTGCTCGATATCCGCATGCCGGGCATCAGCGGCATCGAGGTGGCGCGCGCGCTGCCGGAGATCAGCCCGCGCACCCAGGTGGTGTTCGTGACCGCCTACGACCAGTACGCGATCGATGCGTTCGAGCAGGGCGCGATGGATTACCTGCTCAAGCCGGTCAGCGACGAGCGCCTGCTGGCCACGCGTGATCGCATCCTGGCGCGCATGCAGATGGGCCGGCCGGACAACGCGATGCTGGAGCAGCTGCTGCAGCGCCTGGGCCAGCAGCCCGGGGCACACTCGAACGCGCCGCCGCTGGCGTGGATCACCGCCAGCAATGGCCGTGATACGCAGCTGATCATGCTGGAAGACGTGGTCTACTTCCGCGCCGACAGCAAGTACACCACGGTGGTGACCGAGGCCGGCGAAAGCCTGCTGCGCACGCCGCTGCGCGAGCTGCTGGAAGTGCTGGACCCGCAGCGCTTCCGCCAGATCCACCGTTCCACCATCGTCAACATGAAAGCGGTGGCGGCGGTGAGCCGCGATGACACCGGCCGTGGCCAGCTGCGCCTGAAGCAGCGGCCGGAAGTGCTCAACGTGAGCCAGCCGTTCATGAGCCTGTTCCGCGGCATGTAAAAAAACAATGCCACCGTGTTCGCGCACGGTGGCATTGGGATCCCCCTGGACCTGGTGGGGTCAGAAGGCCGGTTGCAGGTGCAGGTTCTGGCCGGGGTCGGGTTCGCCGACGTGGTTGAGCTGGCCGACCAGTTCCGAATGCTGCTTCATGCGCCCGATCTCGCGCATGATGCGGATGTCTTCGTGGCGCAGTTCACGCCTGGCGGTGACCGCCTGCTTGTAATCGAGCACTTCCGGGTAGAGCTGTGCCATGTCCAGCGCTTCGGCCACGCATTCCACGGTATCGGCGTCGGAGGTGATCCGCGCGCGGCTGTTGAACGCCTTCATCCAGCGCTCGAAACCGGCGGTGTGGTCGAACATGTTGGCCATGAACCAGATCACGAACAGGATCGAGACCCACGAGCCGAACACGATCACCACGCGGGTGAAGGTGATATGGAAGTCGTCCTTCCACAGGTAGTTGGCGATCAGCCCGAGGATCAGCAGCGAGGCCGCCTGCCAGCCGACGATGGACGCCATCAGCCACTGTCCCTTGGCCTTGGCCAGGGTGGCCACTTCTTCGCGGATCTGCTGCTCACTCTTGTTGCGCCAATGCGCGACCTGCTTTTCGAACGGGCTGCCGTAGAGCTCGTTGTCCTGGAGCAGTAAACCTAAACCTTTGAACAAAGCGATCATCACGGGCTCCTTCGGGAACGTGCAGCGGCGCATTTGGACGGACGGTGAGGCGGGTTCAGTTCTAGCACTTTCATTTCGCTTGGCAATGGGCAGTGCGACAAAACGCCGCAGGGGGGATAACTGAATACGTGCCGCGCGAAAATTTTTGCGCGGTGCGGCATCGAAAACTGCTCGAAAAACTGAAAAACCGGCTGGGTTTTCTGCTGCACTCGCACAATTCGCGGACGGGGGGGCGCAACAGCGTGGCCCGGGCGTCGCAGATCACGCAGAATTGACGCAACCGCGCAGGATCGCGGTCCTCTCGACCCCCTGGAAGGCCCCTGATGTCGTCACTGCTGCACCGTCTCACCGCCCCTGCTGCCGTGCCGATCCGGCGCTGGGTGCTGGGGGCGTTCCCGCGCGGGCAAAGCGGGATCGACTACGACCACCCGCTGGGCGACCCGGGCTGGTTCGGCCCGGACAGCGTCACCTGGCGCGTGCATGCCGAGTTTCCGGGGATGCTGGCCGGTGGGCTGTGCGCGCTGATGCTGCAGACCCTGCACCCGCTCGCGCTGGCCGGGGTGTATGACCATTCCAACTTCCGCGATGACCTGGTGGGGCGGCTGCGCCGGACTACGGCGTTCGTGGCCTGCACCAGCTATGGCCCGGCCGGGGAAGTGGAAGCGCTGGTGGCGAAGGTGAAACGCATCCACGCGCAGGTGCGCGGGCAGACCCCGGAAGGGCAGGCGTACTCGGCCGATGATCCGGCCCTGTTGACCTGGGTGCATGTGACCGAGGCGTACGGCTTCCTGCAGGGCTACCGGCGTTACTGCCGTGAGGTGCCCGAGGCGATTGCCGACCGGTACTACGATGAGTACCGACGCGTGGCCGAAGCGCTGGGCGCCACCGACGTGCCCGCCTCGGAAGCGGAAGTAACGGCGTACTTCGCACGACAGCAGGCGGTGCTGCGCTTCGATGCGCGCTCACGTGAAGTGCTGGCGGTGTTGTCGAGCATCCGGCTGCCGGTACCGATGGCAGGGCTATCGCGTGAGCTGTTCCTCGGCGGAGGTGCCGCACTGCTTCCAGAGTGGGCTACGGCGATGCTTGAACGCACCCCGCTGCAACGCACCCAGGCACGCGCTTCAGCAAGACTGCTGCAGGGCATGTCGCCGCTGTTCCGCCGCGCACTGCGGGACGGCGTAGCAGCACGCGCCTGCGTGCGCGTAGGCGTGCCGGTCAGCACGTTGGCGCATTGGTGATGTAGCGCGGAGTGCAAAAAAAACGGGCGCCGAAGCGCCCGTTTTTGTCACCACACCTTGACCCGCTTTTCCGGGGCCAGGTACAGCTTCTGGCCGTCCTTCACCTCGAAGGCGGGGTACCACGCGTCCAGGTTGCGCACGGTGAGCGCGCGGAACTGGCCGGGGGCGTGCACGTTGGTCAGCAGCGAATTGCGCAGGGCCTGTTCGCGCGCCTTGCTGCGCCACGCCTGGGCGAAGCCCAGGAAGAAGCGCTGGTCCGGCGTGAAGCCTTCCAGGGTCTGGCCCGGCTTGCCCTGCAGCGACAGCTGGTAGGCGTCGTAGGCCGTGGCCAGGCCGGCCACGTCGGCGATGTTCTCGCCCAGCGTCAAACGGCCGTTGACCGACACGCCCGGGAACGGCTGGTAGCTGCTGAACTGCGCAGCAAGCGCATCACCGGCGGCGTTGAACTTCTTCAGGTCTTCGGCCGTCCACCAGTTGTGCAGCTTGCCGGTTTCATCGAACAGCGCACCGGCATTGTCGAAGCCGTGGCTGATCTCGTGGCCGATCACCGCGCCGATCGCGCCGTAGTTCACCGCATCGTCGGCGGCACCGTCGAAGAACGGCGGCTGCAGGATCGCGGCCGGGAACACCAGGCGGTTTTCCAGCGGCACGTTCATCGCGTTGATGGTCTGCGGCAGCATCGCCCATTCGCTGTGGTCCACCGGCTGGCCCAGCTTGGCCAGGTTGCGGCGGTACTCGAACTGGCTGGCGCGCTCGGCGTTGCCCAGCGCATCGTCGCGCTTCACTTCCAGGCCGGTGTAATCGCGCCACTTGTCCGGGTAGCCCATGCCCACGGTGAGGCCTTCGACCTTGGCCTTGGCGTGCGCCTTGGTTTCCGGCGACATCCATTCCAGTGCGTCGATGCGCTTGGCGAAGGCGGCGATGATGTTCTTGGCCATCTCATCGGCGCGCGCCTTGGTGGCCGGGTCGAAGTGCTTTTCGACATACAGCTTGCCGATGGCTTCGCCCACGGCGTTGTTGCTCTCATCCACCGCACGCTTCCAGCGCTCGCTCTGCTGCGGGGTGCCGTTGAGGGTGGTGCCGTGGAAGGCGAAGCGCGCATCGGCCATCGCCTTGGGCAGGTACGGCGCGGCGCGGTCCAGCGCGTGGAAGGTCAGGTAGTCCTTCCACACATCCAGCGGTTCGGTGGCGACCAGGCGCGAAATGCCGGCCACGGCCTTGGGCTGCCACACGATGAAGTCGTCCTGCTTGTCCAGGCCGGCGGCGCCCAGGAACGCGGCCCAGTCCATGCCCGGCGCCTTGGCGCTCAGGTCGGCCTGCTTCCACGCGTTGGCGCCCTTGGCCACGTCGTTGGTTTCTTCCTGGGTGGCGTGCGCCTGCGCGATGCGGGTTTCCAGCGCCAGGATGCGCTGCGCCTTGGCGGCCGGGTCGGCCACGCCGGCCAGCTGCAGCACCTGGGCGATATAGGCCTGGTACTGCTTGCGGATCTCGGCCATGCGGCCGCCCTGCAGGTAGAAGTCGCGGTCGGGCAGGCCCAGGCCGCCCTGCACCAGGTACGGCGCGTTGCGGTCCGGTTGCAGCAGGTCCACCGAGACCCAGGTGCCGAACAGGCGGTCGGTGTAGAAGTTGGTGGCGTTGAGCAGGTCCACGTCGGCGCGCAGGGTGCCGCCCAGGGCGGTGGCCAGCGCGGCCTTGTCGCTGATGCCGCCGATGGCATCCAGCTCGGGCTTGATGGCGCCCATGCCGCGCGATTCGATCCCGGCCTCGTCCATGAAGGCCGCGTAGTAATCGCCGATCAGCTTGGTTTCGCCGCTGGCCTTGGTGTCGGCGGCGGCGCCTTCGAGGATGGCGCGGGTGTCGGCCAGGGTCTTCTCGGAAATGACGTTGAAGCTGCCGTAGCTGGAGCGGTCGGCCGGGATTTCGGTGTTCTTGACCCAGCTGCCGTTGGCGAAGCCGAAGAAGTCATCGCCGGCGGCGACGCTGCGGTCCATGCCGGCGGCATCGAAGCCGAAGCTGCCCAGCTGCGGCTTGGGCGCGGCGGGCGG
>DGIP01000108.1:14079-14713 GCA_002386405.1 Stenotrophomonas maltophilia | reverse complement strand
AGTAGTCGCGGATGACTGCTTCGACGTTGCCGGCCATTTCCAGCAGCTTGGCCACGGACTGGTCCTGCTCGGCCTGCAGCTGGGTGATGCTGGAGGACTTGTCCATGAAGCGCTTACCGGACACGACCGGGCGGTAGATCATGGTCAGGTACAGCTCGTTCTGCATGATGCGCTGCGAGGACAGCATGCCCATGTACTGGTCGGACACGTCCTGGTTGAAACGCTGGCCGAACTTGCTGCTGCCCTTGAGCTGGCGGCGACGGCGGATATCGTGCACCCAGAAGGCGACGTTGACGAAATCCGGTGCGCGCAGGGTCTGCAGCAATCGATTGAAGGTGTTGTGGCGGTGTTCCAGCTCCCAATCCTCGCGCCCCACGAAGGGCAGGCCTTCCAGGTGCCAGGTCAGCAGGAAATCTCCACCCGTGGTCTTGACGACCGTCGGCGCCACATGGGACGACAGGGGAATGAATTCGCTGATCGAGGTATCGGGACTGAACATGGGCGCTTCCAAAGGGTGCTGCGGGGATGGTGCGGGGCCTGCACCGGGCAGGCGATGTGATCGCCTGCCCGGCCTGTAGCGTGCCGTGGTCAGTCCGACGGCGGCGGCTTGTCGCGGTAGTGGTTGGGCGTGAAC
>DGIP01000108.1:0-13935 GCA_002386405.1 Stenotrophomonas maltophilia | reverse complement strand
TTGGTTGGGCGTGAACACCCACATTCCGTCGTGCTGCTGCAAGTTGCGCGCGCGGAACTTGAACTGCAGGCGCAACCCGATCAGGCGGAAGATCATTTCATCGCGCTTGGCCATGTGACGCAGGATGAAGATGGCAATCGGGATGGTGATCAACAGCCGCATGTCGATGTACATGCTCAGCAACAGCAAGCCGCCTGCGACCAGGAAGAACGGGACGTACGGAACGCCCAGAAACATCGCTGGCCGCGTGCAGCCGCGGAACAGGACGTTCTTATGCACTGTAGTACTGGACGGCGTTCATGATGGCGCCGGTGGCGCTGCCGGCGCAGGAGCTGGCGTTGCCGTCACCGAGCAGCATCTTGGCGATCTGGCCGGCCGCGCCGATCAGCAGGCCACCGATCAGGATCGGGGCCACGTCACCGATGCGCTTGTGGGCGAAGGCGATCTGGTAGCCGGCGAAGATGACGGCGATGGTCACCACGGCGATCGAAGCGATGTTCAGCAGGCCGTTGATGTTGTCGAAGAAGCCACAGACCTTCTTGTCGGTGCCGCCGAAGTTGGTCTGGGCGAACACGTCCGGCACGAAGACCGCGGCAACGAAGGCAACGGCCATCAGGACGGTCTTCAGCGAGCGCTGGGCGTTGGCGATATCGAGATTGTTACGCTTCATGGTGGGTTTTCCTTGTTGATGGTCTAACACGACTGGATCGGTCCTTCAGAACACGAAGGCTTCATCCCCTGGGGGGATGTTCTGTACCGGCATGGCCTGTGCAGGCATGGCCTGCGCGGGCAGTGCCACCGGGGCATTGCGTTCACTCCACGCGCGCACCACCACCGGGCCGCCGTCGTTCTCCGCCGGCATGGGTTGTGGCGCGATCGGTTGCTGCGCGATAGGCTGCGATGCGGGCATCTGGGCGGCCTGCGGCTGCGGCACCACCTGGTCCATGGCCCCCATCACCACGCGAGACAGCGCCGCGTCGGCGGTGCGGACCAGGCCACCGCGCACCATCGCGCCGGTGGAGGGGTACACCTCGTAGGCGCGCGCCGGGTCCACCGGCACGACGGCCTGTGCATACGCGGGCGAGAGCGCCTGCATGGCCTGCACGCGGGCTTCGGCCACGCCCTGCGGCGGGCCGCTGAACTGGGGGTGGTGGGCCACATCCACCACGCGGCGTTGGGCGCGGCTGACCACGTCAATGGGGGCGGCGCCGTTGGCGGCCACCATGCTGCCGCGCTGGCGCGCGATGGAGGCAAAGACCTTCTGCACGTAGCCGTGGCGGTAGCCGGTGGTGAAGTTGCCTGAGTAGTAGCAGCTGAAGGACTTGCCCCAGTCCTTGCCCGAGCGGCCATAGCACTCGGCCAGGATGCGCGAGGCGGCCTGCAGGTTCGGGCATTGCTGGAAGGCCTTCTCGTACGAATCCAGCCCGTACTTGGCCAGGTTGTAGCGGTTGACCTGGGCCAGGCCCACCGAGAAGTTGTAGCCCTTCTCTTCCAGCATGCGGACGGTGGCCAGGGCCTCGTCCAGCTGCTTGGGCTGGCGCACCAGCGCGCCGCCGACCACGCCGATGGCGTAGGGGTTGCGCGAGGATTCCACGTTGATCACGTGCTGCATCACGTCCATGGACACCGCCATTTCCGGACACACCATGGCTTCAAGACCGGGCAGCATCAGGCATCACTCCCTGCGGCCAACGCGCGTTCGGGGCTGAAATCGATGCCGGTGATGTAGCGGCTGCCGGCATGCGCCTTGATGTGCACGACCACATCGATGGTCATCTTCAGCAGGCGCTTGATCACCGAGAACTCCAGGCCGGAGCCTTCGGCCGAGGCCTTCACCATCAGGCCCAGCTGGTCCCAGGTCTGTTCCGGGCTGCCGGCGTGGCAGCTGGTGATCGAGCCGGGATGGCCGGAGGCGCAGTTGCGGATGAAGTAGAACGCTTCATCGCCGCGAAGCTCGGCCAGGATGATGCGGTCCGGCTTCATGCGCAGGCACGCTTCCATGCAGCTCTTGGCGGTGACGTTGCTGGCGCTCTGCCCGCCCTTGGAATACAGCAGGTGCACCACGTTGGGCTGGCTGATGAACAGCTCGCGCGCATCTTCGATGGTGACCAGGCGTTCGTTGGCCGGGATGTGGTTGACCAGCGACTTCATGAAGGTGGTCTTGCCGCTGCCGGTGGCACCGGACACCACGATGTTCTTGCGGTACTGCACGGCCTTGCGGAAGAACTCGGCGTAATCGCGGTTCTGGCGCAGCGCCAGCAGTTCCTGGTCCTGTTCGCTCAGCGCGTGGCCCTGTTCCAGGATCTGGTTGAAGAACCCGTCGCTCTGGTACTGCTCCAGGGTCTTGGTGTGCTTGGACGGCAGGCGGATGGTGATCGACACCTTGCCGGCGTCGCACGCCGGCGGGATCACGAACTGGGCGCGCTGGCCGGTCGGGAAGGTCAGCGACACCACCGGATCGACGTCGGTGATGCGCTGGCCGGTGTTGCTTTCATTGACCACGGCGGTACAGAACTGGCGCGCACGCTCGAAGGTCAGCGTGGGAACTTCCACACGCTGCCATCCGTCACGCGTTTCCAGGTACACCTCGCCCGGACGGTTGATGCAGATTTCCGTCACATCGGGCGAGGTCATGTACTGGTGAATGCCCAGGACCTCGTACTGGTACCTGAGAAACTCACTGGAAACGTCGGCTACAGGGGCCACTTCGGCGTCCATGTTCTGTCCAGGCGATCAGCGGCGGCGCGGCAGCACGTCGCTGAAATCGACGTCCTTGGCCACGTAGACACTCATCACGGTGCCTTGGTTGATGGTGACGGTGGGCGGGCGACGCTCGCTCATCGCTTCGTTGGCAAGGCGCTCCATGCTGCGCGCGGTGGCGCTCTCATAGGGCGACTGCACGGCGAAACCGCTGCTGCTGATGGTGGTGGTCTCCGGGCCGTGTTCGGCCGCGGCATATTTGAAGGCGTCCGCGATCAGGCTGATCATCAGCGCCGAGGCGATACGGCTGCCCCAGTGCGCGCTGTAGTCGCCCGGATGGCCGGCGCCACCGAGCTGGTCGATGCCCGGGCTGGACATGGCCACGTCGATGCCGTTCGGGGTGGTGATGCGGTCCCAGATCACTTCCACGCGCTTGCCCTTCGGGCCGCCGCCATACGCACCGTAGATCTTCGAACCCTTCGGCAGCAGCAGGCTGCGGCCGTTGATCGAATACACCGGCTCGGTCAGCAGGCACGAGGTAAAGCCGGAGACGTCGGTGATGATGCGGGTTTCCAGCACGCAGCGCAGGTAGGTGCCGCGCACCAGCAGTGCATCCGGGCTGCGGATGAAGGCAGCGCTGGAGACATCTTCCACGTCGGGACCGCGGCGGACCTTGGTCGGTGCCGGCTGCTGCGCACCCGGCAGCTGCGCCATCATCGCGCGGGTGTACTCATCATCCGGACGGCCGCCTGCCCCACCCTGCGCATCGGACCCGCCGAGCGCACCACCGCCTACACCATTGCCCGACGCCATGCGGCGATCCAGCAGCGAAGGCTGACGCGGTTCGTTGGAGAAGCCCGAGTCGTCGGGAATCGCCGGCGGCGTGCGGTACGGGTTGTCCTGTGCCGGCGGCGGCAACGGCGGCAGCATTTCAATGGGCTGCGCATCGGCGACCGGGGCCTGCGGCAGCACCGGCTGCGCGGTCGGCAGTTCCGGGGTGGACACGCGTGCCTGTTCGTTGACCCTGGCCGGGCCGTCCTGGTCGTCGCTGCTCTTGCGCAGCAGCAGGAAGCCCATTGCGATGATCAACACCAGGATGCCGCCCAGGAACGCCAGCGCCTTGCGGTTCAGGCGCTGTTCCTCGGCCGAGCGCAGCTGCGGCGCGGCGGCATCGAGGTTGGGATTGTTGTCGGCCACGTTCTGGCCGTAATACGGATTGCTCGGCGCGTCGCCGTCGTCGCGGCCGTGGTTCGGCTCGTTGCCGGGAGTGTTGTGCTGGCTCATTTCTTCACGTTCCTTCGCAGACCAACGACGTTGTCACCGTGACGGATGACCAGGTAGGGATAGGTGCCATGCACGATGAGCGAATTGCCCTCCACCGTCGTGTTGACCACGAAATCCTCACCGTACTCGCTCTCACGGCCGAACACCGCCGGGAAAATGCCCGTCTTGTACTCCGGCGACGCCGGCAGTTTCAGGTAGGTGAAACGGCCATCGTCGTAGGCGTTGACCGGAATCAGCCAGCCCATCTTCTTGGCGCGGCGGGTGGAGTACGAATAGTCGAAGTTGTACTGGCGATCCTTGGCCAGTTCCGAGCTGAGCAGCGGCTTGACCTCTTCATCCACCGCCTGCTGGGCGGTACCGAATTCGGTATCGCTGGGGTAGCTGAAGGCAATCTTGTACTGCACGCCGGCACGGCGCGCCTGTTCGAGCTGGCGCCAATCGGTGGCCACCACCTTCAATTCGAAGATGTACGAATGGGTCTCGGTGCGCACCATCATGTTGGTGTCCACGTCGACGTTCTTCGGCTTGAGGTAAAACACGTTCTCGCGACGGGTCAGCTCCCAGCCACTGCTGAAGCCGGTGCTGTAATCCAGGATCTTCTCGTTCGGGCTCAGTTCGATCTGGGTGGTGAGACCCAGGCCGGTGCGCACCGGATAGATGCGGTCCTGTTCGTATTCGTAGTGGTCGACCACCTGGGCCTTCGCAGGCGCGGAGACCAGGGACATCATCGGCACCAAGGCCAATGCGGCCCACCAAAGTTTGCTACTACTCATCGGTTGCTTGCTCCCTCAGCAGTTCCGGTGGAAACGTTCTGTGCCGGCACGCTGGCCGGTTGCCGCGGCGCGACTTGTCCTGGTATCGCCTGGCCCGGCATTGCCTGCCCGGGGAATTGCTGCTGCATCGGCTGGCCGGGCACCTGCCCCGGCACGGCCTGGCCCGGCACCGTCATCTGGCCCGGCACCGGCTGCCCCGGCACCAGCATCTGGCCGGGTACGGCCTGGGCCGGCACTGCCACAGGCTGGCCGGTGGCCGGATCGATCATGGTTGCAGCCGCCGGGTTGTTCGGGTCATACACCTGCGCTGCGGCGGCCGCGGCAGCCGCCTGGGCGGCCTGGGCCGCGGCAGCCTGGTTGGCCTGCTTGGCCATGTCGGCTTCGTCGGGCACCGGCACGCCGCGGGCGTAGTCGTTGTCGACGCGGTACTCGGTGACCTGGAACGCCAACGGATTGAGAATCCGGTCCTGTTCGCTCAACGCCAGGTCGGTGCGGTAGTCAAAACGCATCGTGACCAGCTTGTTGTCCAGGAACTGGGAAACCCCGGTGGTCTTGTCGAGCAGGCTGCGCTGGATGCGCACCGAAGCGCCGCGGAAGCTGCCGTTGCCTTCGGCGGCCAGCGGCGTGATGCTCAGGATCTTGATCCGGATCGCCTTGTTGGTGCCGTACACGTACACTGGGTTCTGCGGATTGTTGTTCGCATAGCGCTGGCGCTGGGTGGCGGCCACCGCTTCGTTCGACATGGTAAACACCAGCTCCCAGTCGCGCAGGCCCATCACCGCCGAGTCGAACGACTCGCGCGCCATCACGTACTGGGCGACGTTGCTGCGGTTGATGGCTTCGTTGGCAGTGATCGATCCGTCACCGAAGTTACCCGCCAACCGGGCCACGGTCGCGTTGCCGGTGTAGGCATCGGCCATCACCAGGAACGGCACCTTCTCCTTCAACGGCAGCATGTAGTAGTAGCCGCCGGCCAACGCCAGCGACATCACCAGCGAACCGGTCGCCACCCACCAGGCGCGACGCTCGCTGCGGCGCGCCATGTCGGCAACGGTCAACTCGTAGCTCACCGCCTTGGCGACCGCCTGGTCGACCTTGGGGTTATTGCCTGCGTCCTTCTTTCGGAACATGGGGTCATCCGTACTGCTGGAACATCAAGGGGGCGCGGACTCAGCTTCCGCTGGACGCGTCGACACTGCCGGCGGCAGCGGTCGGCGAGGCGGCGGAAGCGGACTGCACGACGATCTGGTTGCCGACGATGGACACCGACACGCCCTGCCCTGCATACGCGGCAGTGAGATCGATCATGGCCTGCTGCGGATTGGTGGTGCCGATCGTGGAAACCGCGCCATACAGCGTGTAATCGGAGCTGATGCGGTAATCCAGCGTCATGCCCGAATCCTTGGCCCAGCGTTCAAGCATGGTCTTCAAGGTCCCGTCCATGGGTGAGGCCTGGTACACGTAACTGGTGTACAGCGGAATTTCCATGGTGGTGCTGGCGAAGCGGTTCACCGGCTTCCAGCGACCGCCGAAATCCGGCGCCGGCGGCGTGGCGCAACCGGCCAGCAGCAGCACGGCAACGGCGGTGGCAACGCTGATGGATCCCTTTGACAGAAACGCTTGCTTCATACGGACTTCCCTATGACGTACGGAATAGCGGCTTTTAACCGGGAAAAAACGGCAACACGCTGGCGTGTCGTGGCCTGCGGTCAGGCCCGACAACGCAACGTTGGATGCAAGCAACACCTTTCACCGGTGCAACCGGGCCCCCGCCCCGTCTGGTGTGTAAACGCCCCGAACGCCTGTCCGGCCCCTGCGCCTGCACACCCAACCCGAGAAAAGCCATCCATGTTCCTCTTGACTGCTTCAGTGCATGTCTTCCAGCACTGGTCTCAACAACAAATTCATGACGTACAGAACGTCCATCACAAATACGATGCCACACATTCGCGTCAAATCAACGTCAAAAGCGACAATTTTTTAACGTTCACGCGTTGTTTCTTTGACGCACGTCACATGCCTTCACATGCGACGGTTACAGATCCAACGTCGGCACCGACGTCTTCGGCAACAGACGCGATGTGAAGTAACGGTCCTGGTAATACTTGATCTTGTCGCACTTCACCGGATGCGGAATGCCCTCGTAGAGGAACACTTCGTGATCGTTGCCCATCGCCTTCAGCTCCTGCGGCAGCATCAGCGCGCGCCGCTCTTCGGTGAAGCTGTGGGTCTTTTCACGGGCGTGCGTGACGTTCTTCTTGCGCACGGTGGTGTAGCCGAGCATTTCCGAATAGTCGTTGGCATCCTGCTGCTCACGCGGCGCGTAGAGGA
Organism: Stenotrophomonas maltophilia; assembly: GCA_002386405.1. Taxonomy (GTDB): domain Bacteria; phylum Pseudomonadota; class Gammaproteobacteria; order Xanthomonadales; family Xanthomonadaceae; genus Stenotrophomonas; species Stenotrophomonas maltophilia_AD. The sequence goes on along the minus strand of DGIP01000108.1, from coordinate 6,847 downwards.
TCTGCAGGGCGTGGTTGGTGATGATGGTGCGTGATACGTCCCGGCCGTAGGTGGCGTCGAGCTGGGCCATGCTCTGGATGATCGGCAGCAGGCGCACGTTGTAACCGGCCATGTAGGACACCGCCGAGGCGATGATGTCCACCTTGCCGATCGCGGTGAATTCGTCCATCAACAGCAGGCACTGGTACTTCAGGTCCGGGTTGGACTTGGGCAGTTCCTTGGTGTTGAGGTTGATGATCTGGCTGAAGAACAGGTTGATGATCAGTCGGCTTTCGGCCAGCTTGTTGGGCTGGATGCCGATGTAGATGGTCATCTTCTTCCTGCGCAGGTCGGTCAGCAGGAAGTCGTTGGCACTGGTGGCCTTGTCCAGCACCGGGTTGATCCAGGCGTTCAGCGGCTCCTTGAAGGTGCCCATGATCGACGCGAAGGTCTCATCCGCCTGCGACAGCAGGTTGGCGAATGCCGAACGCGCGTTGCCACTGAGGAACTTCTGTTCGGAGAGCGCCTTGAGGTACTTCTTCAGGTCACTGCCATCGCCGGTGGACAGGCGGAACACCGCGCCCAGCGTCGGCGTGCCCGCACCGCCCGGGAAGCCCTGGCGGCGCTCGTCGTCCCAGTTCTCGAACAGGTACAGCGTGAAGGCCATGAACGCGTTGCGGGCCTGGCTGATCCAGAACTTCTGCTCGTCCGAGCCATCCGGGTACAGCATGGCGGCGATGCTCATCAGTTCCGAGACGCGGAAGGCCTGGTCGTCGGAGACGTAGCTGAGTGGGTTCCAGCGATGGGTGCGGCGGTCTTCGGCAAACGGATTGAACAGGAACACCTCATGGCCCTGGCTGGCACGCCAGCCACTGGTGAGGTCGAAGTTTTCCTGCTTGATGTCCAGCACCACCACCGACTCGCCGTACTCGAGCAGGTTGGGAATGACCACGCCCACGCCCTTGCCCGAGCGGGTGGGTGCGGCCAGGATCACGAACTGCTGGCCGCTCAGGCGCACCAGCTTGCCGCCGAAGCTGCCGACCACGATGCCGTTGTCGGTCTTCTTGAACAGACCGTGCCTGGCCAGGTCCGCCGCTTGCGCGAAGCGGGCATCGCCGTGCAGGGATTTCTTCTTCGGCTTCAGCACGAAGAACAGCGCGACCAGGCAGGCCACGACCGGCAGGCTGAAACCGACCACGCCCGCCGCTTTGATCTTGGTCAGGTACGGCGCAACCGCCGGCTGATCCATCGCCTGGACGTATTGGTAGTAGGTGTTCCACTTGAACAGCCCGGTATCCAGGCCGAGGAACAGCAGCGTGAGGTAGCCGGCAAGGCAGTAGCCAACAAGTGCGGTCAAGAGGATGACAACAGCGGTGACAACAATCTTCTGCGTGGACAAACCAATCCTCCATGACGCGCCCAAAGGCGCTGCGTCTAGCGCCGGCGCCTGCGGGGCACCGTGCGCGTTTCTTTCTCTTCTTCGCACAACTGCGACCAGTGCGAGTGCGCTTGATCAAGCGACACCACATCGGTCAGCCGCGCGCCGTCGGAAGTGAAAACGGCGAAGCCAAACACATCGGCCGGACTGTACACCGGCGAATATGTCAGAGCCACCAGCTGAAACCTGCCATCAACCCGCAATGCATGAGGGAATTCCACCATCACGCATGCTCCCTCGGCTCGATGCCAATGCGCGCATGCTAATGCACGTTTACGAGGATGCCAATCAGAAATTACTTACAATACAGCTGTGAATACAGGTGTATTCGCATCACTGGTGCGCGCAGTGGGACAATGGAACGAGATCGCGTTCATCACGCTGCTACAGACCCTGTAGATAGCGCGTGCGACCTTCACGCCGTATTGCCGTCAATTGTTGTTGTCGCGGTTGCGGCGCATACGACACATGCACCCACTCACCGAACTCTTCAATGAGCTGGTCGAACGGCAGGCCCAGCGCGACGATCCGCTGCGCCAACGCCATCGAGGTCATGCCCTGCACGCGGATGTCGGCCGCCTGGCCTTTGCGATGCTGGCTGCCGGCTACGCCGCCCACTGCGCGGTTGACTGCGGCGGAGCGGAATGCCGATGTGATGTACACCGGTTTCCTCAATGCATCGCGCAACGGCTGCAGCACGTGTTCGGCCAATGCGAGCAGCGCGGCACGCTCGGTGCGATTGGCCACGTTTGGCAAACCGGTCGAGGTGACGGTCATTTCTTCGAGTGTGAAATTGGGGGTCAGCTGCACCACACATCGCTCGCGTTGATGTGATGCGAAGCGTGCACGCGCCCGGTCGGTGCGCCGTGAAGATAATGTGAAGATAATGCGACAGCACTCTAGTGCTGCGGCGTAATGTATGCCGCGCCACCGACCCACAGCTTTCCAGTGGCGGATGCGCCCGCTTCAGCCGTATGTTGCGCCGCAGCAGTACAATGGTAGGCCACGTTCCTGCCCCACCGGTCCCATGAGCCCCACTACCCTTCCCCTGGCCGCGCGGCTGTCTTCACGCCAGCGGACGCTGATCATCCTGGCCCTTTCGCTGGGCGGCTTCGCCATCGGCACCAGCGAATTCGCCAGCATGGGCCTGATGCTGGAAATCAGCCGCGGGCTGTCGATCAGCGAAACCCAGGTCGGCCACCTGATCAGCGCCTATGCCATTGGCGTGGTGGTCGGTGCCCCGCTGCTGGCTTTCGCCGGTGCCGGTTATGCACGGCGCACATTGCTGCTGGGCCTGATGGGTTTCTATGCCGTGGGCAACCTGGCCAGCGCACTGGCCCCGGATTACGCGACGATGTTGATCGCCCGCTTCGTCGCCGGCCTGCCGCATGGCGCCTACTTCGGCGTGGCGATGCTGGTGGCCGCGGCGATCAGCCCGCCGGCGCAGCGCGGTGCAGCCGTGTCGAAGGTGCTGCTGGGCCTGTCGATCGCGATCCTGGTAGGCAACCCGCTCACCACCTGGTTGGGCCAGCAGCTGAGCTGGCGCACCGCCTTCGCACTGGTCAGCGTGCTCGCCATCGCCACGGTGGTGATGATCGCGCGCTTCCTGCTGCCCGACCCGGATGAAGTGCGCACCTCGCCGATGCGCGAGCTGCGCGCGTTCAACCGGCCGCAGGTGTGGCTGGCGCTGGCGATCGGTTCGGTGGGCTTTGCCGGCATGTTCTGTGTGTTCACCTACCTGGCGCCGACCCTGGTGCAGGTGACCGGCCTGGCCGAATCGTGGATGCCGGTGGCCGTGGGCATCTTCGGTATCGGCGCGATCATCGGCAACGTCGCCGGTGGCTGGCTGGTGGACCGCTTCCAGTTCCGCGCCGCCGCCGTGGTGCTGCTGTGGTCGATCGTGGTGCTGCTGGCCTACCCGGTGGCAGCCAACTCGGTGTGGACGATCTTCCCGATGATCGTCGCCGTGGGCACGATGGGCGCCCTTGCCGCCGTACTGCAGACCCGCCTGATGGACGTGGCCGGTGAGGCGCAGACGCTTGCCGCTGCGTCCAACCACGCCGCGTTCAATACCGCCAACGCGCTTGGCCCCTGGTTCGGCGGCATGGCCATTGGCGCCGGCTTCAGCCCCGCCGTGACCGGCTATGTCGGCGCGGCCACCGCACTGGGCGGCCTGCTGCTGTGGGGCGTGGCGGTGCTGGTGGAACGGCAGTCGCGTTCGAATGAGGCGGTTGCCTGCGAGCGCTGATCCGCAGCATGGCGCCCCGCTGAAGAAACCCCGCCCCGGCGGGGTTTTTTCGTTTGGATTTTCCTATCATGGCGCACCTACTTCTTTGCTGATGTACAGATGACGCACGCCTGGTCCCCTTCCCCGTGGGGCCGACGCCTCTCGCGCTCGCCGGACTGGCAGCTGCGGCGGATCGATGACCGCTTCGAACTGACTGTGGATGCACAGCGCTATTCGCTGGCCGTTGCCGCGTCACAGGCGTGGCGCGTGCAGCGCGGGCCGGTCTGGACCACGCTGTGGTTCGCTACCGAGGATGGTGACCTCGAGCTCGGTGGGCTGCCCAATGCGCAGGCGCACGCGCTGCAGGCGCTGTGGTCGGCCAGCGCACACGCCCATCAGCAGGATCAGCGGCTCGACGACGCCAACGAGGCGCTGGCCGAGCTGCGCGCGTGGTTGGCCGAGGCTGACGCACTGCTCGAACGCGTCGAGGCGGAGCAATGTTGGCTGACCCTGGAACACCAGCAGGCGCTGCTGCAGCGCCGCCCCATCCTGCGGCTGGATGAGGAGGCGCTGTGGGCCGTGTTTGACGATCCCAGGTTGCGCCCGCAACTGGACGGCACCGCTGCCGCGATCGAGGAAGACCTGCTGCGCTGGTCCGGTGACTGGGCTGCCAGGTTCGCGTCACACAATGAGGCGCACCTCGAGGTCGAGCGCAGCGAGGCCGCCGATCTGCTGGCACGTGTCGAGCGCCTTCCGCTGAGCGAGGAGCAGGCGCGCGCCGTGCTGTGCTTCGACAGCCGGGTGCTGGTGGTGGCCGCCGCCGGATCGGGCAAGACCTCGACCATGGTCGCCAAGGCCGCCTATGCGGTCGAGCGCGGGCTGATGGCACCGGACCAGATCGTGATGCTGGCCTTCAACAAGGAGGCGGCCAGCGAACTGCAGCAGCGCACCGCCGCCGCGTTCGCGCGGCTGGGCCTGCCCGCCGACGACGTCACGGCCTGCACCTTCCATGCCCTGGGCCGGCAGATCATCGGCAAGGTGACCGGGCGCATGCCCGAGGTGCCGTCGTGGGCGGTGGATGCCACGCAGGGCTTCAACCACCTGGCCGATATCATCGACCGGCTCAAGGACCGCTCGCTGCACTTCCGCACGCAATGGGACATGTTCCGGCTGGTGTTCGCGCGTGACCTGCCGCCACGCGGCGAGACCGTGCCGGCCGACGGCTGGGATGGTGACGGCAACCGCTACGTGCGCACGCTGCGCGGCGAGCGGGTGGGCAACATCGAAGAATGCGTGATCGCCGATTGGCTGTTCTACAACGGCGTGGACTACACCTACGAACCGCACCCGGTGCTGGATACCGCCACTGATACCTGGCAACCGGGCTGCGCGGATTTCTTCTATCCGGGCACCACGCTGTACCACGTGCACCGGATGGACGATGCCCCCGGTGTGCATGCACGTGGCAGTGACGCGGTACGACTGGACACCACGGCCGCGCAGCTGCGCAGTGGCGAGCTGTTCGACGCACTGACGGACGCACTGACCGCGCACGACCTCGCGCTGGATCCCAACCCGGACCGCGAGCTGCCCGAAGACGGCGCCCGGCCGATGCCGGACAGCGAACTGATCGGCCTGCTGCGCACCTTCATCAGCCACGCCAAGAGCAACGGACTTTCCGTGGCCGACCTGGCCGAGCGCCTGCGCCAGCTGCCGGAGGACCGATTCAAGCATCGTTACCGACTGTTCCTGGAACTGGCCACGCCGATCCTGCATGCCTGGGACGACGCACTCGCGGCCGAGAACGCCATCGATTTCGAGGACATGCTCAACCAGGCCGCCGAATACCTGGAACAGGGACGCTACCAGGCGCCGTACCTGCTGGTGATGGCCGACGAGTTCCAGGATGCCTCGCGCGCCCGTGCGCGCCTGTGCCGGGCACTGGTGCAGGCGCCGGGCCGGCACCTGTTCGCGGTGGGCGACGACTGGCAGTCGATCAACCGCTTCGCCGGTGCCGACGTGAGCGTGATGACGCGGTTCGACGAAACCTTCGGGCCATCGCAGGTGCTGCAGCTGGCGCAGACGTTCCGCTGCCCGCAGGCGTTGTGCGATGCCTCCAGCCGCTTCATCTCAAGGAACCCGGCGCAGATCGCCAAGCAGGTGCGCTCCTCCACCCCGGCAGAGGGTGCGGTGCTGCAGGCGTTCCAGGTGGCCTCGCGCGACCGCCTGCAGGATGCGATCTACCAGTACCTGCAGCGGTTGCAGCAGCAGGTGCGCAGTGGCGCCATCGCGCCGGGGCGCAATGGAAGGCTGTCGGTGTTCATCCTGGGCCGCTACAACGCCGAGCGCTCCTACCTGCCCGCGCACTGGACCTCACGTTTCGGTGCGGACCTGGAACTGAGCTTCCTCACCGCGCACCGCGCCAAGGGCGCCGAGGCCGATATCGTGATCCTGCCGGCGATGCTCGAGCGCAGCTTCCCGAGCGCGCGCGCCGATGACCCGGTGCTGGGGCTGGCGATGCCACATGCGGATACGTTCCCGCTGAGCGAGGAACGCCGCCTGTTCTACGTAGCGCTGACCCGCGCCCGCCGCTCGGTGGCGATGTTCACCGTGCAGGGCAAGCGTTCGCCGTTCCTGGACGAGCTGGTCCACGACGGCGCGGTGGCGATCACGGCGATCAACGGCGAACCAATCCGCGAGCAGGCCTGCCCGGTCTGCGACGGCGGCGTGATCGTGCAGCGTACCGGACCCTATGGCGAGTTCGCCTCGTGTTCCGGCTACCCACGCTGCCAACACAAGCCAAGGCAGACACCGGCAGCAACGGCCCTACGGTAGCGCCACGCCCTGCGTGGCTGGGACAACAATCAGTCCAGCAACCCCAACAGCGAGCGGTGCACGGCAACCCCAACCAGCGCACCCTCGCCCACCGCCAACGCGATGCTGCCGGCCATGCGCCCGGCATCGCCGCAGGTGAACACGCCGGGCACCGTGGTCTGCTTGGCCGAATCGGCGGTGATGCAACCGGCGTCCATCAGCTCACAGCCAAGCTGCTCTGCGATGTCCGAGGAAAGGATTGAATGCGGAAGCAGGAACAGCGCATCCAGCGCGATCTTCCGACCGCCTTCCAACGCGACGGTGGCGGCATCCTCCACGTGCAGGATGCGTTCGGATTCGATCACCACGCCGCATTCGCCCAGGCGTTC
>DGIP01000106.1:4419-5170 GCA_002386405.1 Stenotrophomonas maltophilia | reverse complement strand
ACGGGCAGGCCGTGCCGGCCGTGGGCCTGGTGCCGGTGAGTTTCTCGCTGCCGCAGTAAGGTCAGTGATGCGGGGTCCCCAACCCGGGACCCCGCACTTTTTTGACGTCCGTCACCGATTGCGCGAATTAAGCAATTTTTCACGGTTACGTCACCTGTTGGAAACCTAGATTGGCGCCGACGCGTCAATCCGTTGACGGCGCCCAGCCCCGACACCCGGTTTTCCAGTCAGGAGAGAAGCTGTGAAACACCCGATCCAACAACGCTACCGCGGCAACCGTCGCACCCCGCTTGCCCACTCCATTTCCTCGGCCCTTGCCGGCAGCGTGCTGCTGCTGGTTGGCGCCCTTGCCTCCTCCTCGGCCATGGCCCAGGACCAGGCCACCAACCTGGACCGCATCACGGTCACCGGGTCGAACATTCCCCGCACCAATACTGAAACCCCCTCGCCGGTGCAGGTGGTGACGCGCCAGGACATCGACCGCAGCGGCAAGACCACCGTGGCCGAGTACCTGCAGACGCTCACCTCCGACGGCGCCGGCTCCATCCCCAAGACCTTCGGCAACGGCTTCGCCGGCGGCGGCGCGGGCATCTCGCTGCGCGGCCTCGGCGCCGGTTCCACGCTGGTGCTGTTGAACGGTCGCCGCATGGCCACCTACGGCCTGGCCGATGACGGCCAGAAGGTCTTCACCGACCTCAGCACCATTCCGCTGGATGCGGTCGAGCGCGTGGAAGTGCTGAAGGACGGCGCC
>DGIP01000106.1:0-4258 GCA_002386405.1 Stenotrophomonas maltophilia | reverse complement strand
GAAGTGCTGAAGGACGGCGCCTCGGCGATCTATGGTTCCGACGCCATCGCCGGCGTGGTCAACATCATCCTGCGCAGCGATTTCGAAGGCGCGATCCTGCGCGGCTCCTACGGCCTCTCCGGCGACAGCGACGGCGATGCGAAGAAGGCCACCTTGACCGCCGGTACCGGCGACATCGCCACCGACGGCTGGAACGCGTTCTTCAGCCTGGACGTGGGCAAGACCGACGCGATCGCGATCAGCGACCGCAAGAACCGCGACTGGATCGGCACCGGCGACCTGCGCCAGTGGGGCATCGACCCGGCCGACGCACAGTTCCTGGGCGGCGCCTACCTCAATGGCCGCACTGGCGGCGGCTCCGGCCCGAACGGTTCGCTGTTCACCAACACCACCCCCGCCCTGCTGGTGCCGTTGCCCGGTTGCCAGGGCCTGACCACCATTCCTGGCCAGACCGATGCATCGATCGCCCAGGATGGCTGCCTGTGGGATCCGGCCCAGCAGTTCCGTTCGCTGAGCCCGAAGGAGGAGTACGTCAACGTGTTCGGTCGCGCCAGCTTCGCCTATGGCGAAGGCGGCGAGATCTACACGGAAATCGGCTACTCGAAGAAGGAAACGGTGTTCAGCAACACGCCGTCCGGCGTGTCCGGCAGCTGGGGCTACCCCGGCGGCCCAGTCAATGCCAGCAGCGGTCCGGGTGCCGTGGTACTCAACGCAGCGCATCCGGACAACATCCTCGGCGAGACCGCGCGCCTGCGCTACTCGGCTTGGGACGTGGGTCCGCGCGTGACCACCAACACCAATGAGTTCACCCGCTTCCTGGTCGGCACCAAGGGCAACTGGGGCGAGTGGGGCTACGACACTGCTTATCTGCACTCGGGCACCAACCTGGTCAACAAGCGCACCGGCTTCCTGCGCTACAGCGCCGTGCAATGCGCGCTGGGCGATCCGAACTGTGCAGGTGGCGTGTGGCGCATCGGCGACAACGCCGGGCAGAACTCGCAGGCGCTGTACGACTACATTTCGCCGGAAATCCAGGCCAACGCCAAGTCCAGCCTGGACATGTTCGACTTCACCGTGTCGCGCAGCCTGATGGACCTCAAGGGCGGCCCGCTCGGCCTGGCCATGGGCACCGAGTGGCGCAAGACCAGCAACAGCCTGACCCCGCAGACCTACACCGACATCGGCGACATCATCGGCCTGGGTTACTCGGCCTATGACGGCACCCAGAACGTGTACGCCGGTTACGTCGAACTCTCGGCCCCGGTGCTGGAACAGCTGGAACTGTCCGGCGCGGTGCGCTATGACAAGTACGAAAGCGGCGAGGGCAAGGCCACCCCGAAGCTGGGCGTGAAGTGGACCCCGGTGGATTGGGTGGCACTGCGCGCCACCTATGCCGAGGGCTTCCGTGCGCCCAACCCGGCCGAAAACGGCGACGGCGGCCTGGCGGCGTTCTCCACCGCCCGCGACCCGGTGCGCTGCGCGGCCAGCCCGCCGGCCGATGTGACCACCAACTGCGGCGCCCGTTCGGTGGCAATCATCACCAGCCCGAACCCGGACCTGAAACCGGAAGAGTCCAAGAGCTACTCGTTCGGTATCGTGCTGCAGCCCACCGCGACCACCTCGCTGACCGTGGACGCCTGGGAAATCAAGCGCACCAATGAAATCGCGCAGGGCAGCACGGCCGACGCGATCGCGGCCGGTGACGTGCTGCGCGACACCGACCTGATCAACGGCATTCCCGGCACCGGCACCATCCTGGCGGTCAACACCGCCTACGTGAATGCCAACTCATCGCGGGTGCGCGGTATCGATACCGATATCCGCCAGACCTTCGACATCGGCCCGGGCCAGCTGGAAATGGACCTGCAGTGGAGCCACGTGCTCAAGTTCGAGCGCACCGAAGGCGACTCCACGGTTGATTACGTGGGCACGCACGGCAACTGCGATGTGACCAACTGCATCGGCACGCCGGAAGACCGCATCAACTTCGGCACCACCTGGAAGCAGGACGCGTGGAGCGTCAGCGGCATCGTCAACTACATCAGCAGCCTGGAGAACAAGGACCGCCGCGGTGGCGACTACCTGGCGTTCTACTGGGATGGCACGCCGGTGGAGAAGATTGCCTCGTTCACCACCTTCGACCTGTCTGGCCGCTGGAACATCAGCGACGCGTTCGAGCTGAACGCTTCGGTGCAGAACGTGTTTGACCGTACCGCTCCGCTGGATCCGACCACCTACGGTGGCGTGAACTACAACCCGCTGCACTTCAGCGGCGCGATCGGGCGTTACTTCACGGTGGGTGCGAAGTACACCTTCAACTGATCCACGCCGTTGTGAAACAAAAAAGCCCGGGCAATGCCCGGGCTTTTTTTGCGGTCGGGTCATGCCCTGCGTGGCTGCGCCCCAAAAAAAAGCCTCGCATCGCTGCGAGGCTTCTCAAAACTTGGCGCCCGAAGTTGGACTCGAACCAACGACCCCCTGATTAACAGTCAAGTGCTCTAACCGGCTGAGCTATTCGGGCGGGGTGCGCATTGTAACCAGTTTTTCGCAGCTTGTAACCCGTCTGCGCGGAATTTCTTCACGCGCGGTGATACGGGTGGTTGGCCAGCATCGCCGCTGCGCGGTACAGCTGTTCGGCCACCACCAGCCGCACCAGCATGTGCGGCAGGGTGAGCGGGCCGATCGACCACTTCTCATCGGCCAGCGCCGATACTTCGGGCGAATGCCCTTCCGGGCCGCCAATCAGGAACGCCAGGTCCCTGCCCTGGCCGCGCCAATGCTCCAGGCGCTGCGCCAGCTGCTCGGAGCTGAGCTGCCTGCCCGGCACATCCAGCGCCACTACATACGCATTCTTGGGCAGCGCGGCGATCACCCGCTTGCCTTCGTCTTCGGTCGCACGGCGCGCATCGCGCCCCTTGCCGCGCAGGCCCGGCTCGATTTCCACCAGCTCGAACGGCAACCAGTGCGAGAGCCGCTTCTGGTATTCGGCAAAGCCCTGCGCCACCCAGCTGGGCGCGCGTTCACCGGTAGCGATCAACCTGGCTTTCATCGTCATGCTCCTTCAAATGACAACGGCGCCATCGGGCGCCGTTGTCGCTACTGCGTGCGCGGGCTTCAGCGCGCGGCGTAGTCGTCTTCGTCGTCGGCGTCGGCGTCGGCGTCATCCAGCAGGCTCGGCGGCTGGTCGCCGACGGTCCACAGGCGCTCGAGCGCGTAGAACTCGCGCACGCGCGGCAGCATGACGTGCACGATCACGTCGCCCAGGTCGACCAGCACCCACTCCGCTTCGCGCTCGCCTTCCACGCCCAGCGGCATCACGCCCAGGTTCTTGGCGAACTTGACCACTTCGTCGGCAATCGACTTCACGTGGCGGCTGGAGGTGCCCGACGCGATCACCATGTAATCGGCGACGCTGGACTTGCCGATCACGTCGATTTCGACGAGATCCTTGGCCTTCAGTTCTTCGGTGGCCTTGCGCACGCAATCAAGCAGCTGCTCATTGGACGGCGCCGGGTTCGGCAGTTGGACCTTGATGGTCTGGGGCTGGGCTTGATTGTTCAAAGCAGGGCAACTCGATAAATGTGGCGCCGATTATACGGGGCGGACGAGCTGAACGTGTTCATGCCGTATGGAGGCCGTACAGCCCGTGCGCGGCGACGTAATCGGCGACCGGGGGCGGCAGCAGTTCCCGCCAGTCCCCGTCCGCGGCGATCCGTTCGCGGACTTCCGTGGCGGATTCGTTGCGCAGCGGGGCGTGCAGGCGCAGCACGCGGCCGGCCGGGGCGTTGAACAGCTCACGCTCGTGGCTGGCCCAGCGGCCTTCCAGCGCCTGCCGCAGCGGGGCCGGCAGGGCCTGCTCAAGCGAGCTTCCCGGGCGGTCGGCCACGATGAAATGCGCCAGCTCGAACAGGTCCTCCCACTGGTGCCAGCTGGGCAGGCCCAGCAGGCTGTCGGCGCCCACCAGCCAGGCAATCGGCTGGCGCGGGCCCAGTTCGGCACGCAGCTCGCGCAGCGTGTCGACGGTGTAGGAAGGGGTTTCCGGCTGGCGCTGGGCGCGCTCCAGCTCACGCCGGTCCAGCAGCAGGCCCGGTTCGTCGCCGATGATAAGTGCCAGCATCTGCGCACGCTGGGCGGCATTGGCACCCGGCGCGGGCCGGTGCGGCGGATCGGCCGCCGGCAGCAGGCGCACGGCAACCTGCAACTGGTCGCGCGCCGCACGCGCGATGGCCAGATGCCCCAGGTGCACCGGGTCGAAGGT
>DGIP01000107.1 GCA_002386405.1 Stenotrophomonas maltophilia | reverse complement strand
GCCGTGAACCCCCGTACCCCCACACCCGCCGACCCCTCCACGGTGTGTCGGTGGCCAATGGAAATGCAGCGGCAACAGCAACGGCAGCTGCGTAGAGCCACGCCATGCGTGGCTGCATCTTCGGGCCGTACACGCACCAAACAAAAAGCCCCGACCGAAGTCGGGGCTTTTTGTTTTGTAACTGGCGTCCCCACGGGGATTCGAACCCCGGTCGCCACCGTGAAAGGGTGATGTCCTAGGCCTCTAGACGATGGGGACGCACTTAAACCTTGAATTGTGTTCACTACCTTCCGATCGGCCTAATGATCGGAGTGGTGGAGCCAGGCGGGATCGAACCGCCGACCTCCTGCATGCCATGCAGGCGCTCTCCCAGCTGAGCTATGGCCCCACGTCGTGAGGAGCGAGATCATAGCGATGCTGTTTTCGATTGGCAAGAAAAAAGTGTCATGGCGTGGACAATCGTTGGTGGCGAAGACGCAGTGCATTGCTGATCACCGACACCGAGCTGAGGCTCATCGCCACTGCCGCCAGCATCGGCGACATCGTGATGCCCAGCGGATACAGCACACCGGCCGCCACCGGAATGCCCAGGCCGTTGTAGAGGAACGCAAAGCCCAGGTTCTGCCGCATGTTGCGCACGCTCGCGGAAGACAGCTGGCGTGCGCGCAGGATGCCGCGCAGGTCGCCCTTGACCAGCGTCACCTGCGCGCTGGACATCGCCACGTCCGTGCCATTGCCCATCGCGATGCCGACGTTGGCGCTCGCCAGGGCGGGTGCATCGTTGATGCCGTCGCCGGCCATCGCTACCGTGCGGCCCTGGGCCTGCAGCGTGCGGATCAGTTCGGCCTTGTCCGCAGGGCGCATTTCACCGTGTACCTCGTCCAGGCCCAGCTCGCGCGCTACTGCTTCAGCCGTGGCCGTGCCGTCGCCGGTGGCCATCACGATGCGCAACCCATCGCGGCGCAGCTGCGTGATGGCTTCGGCGGTGGAGGCCTTGATCGGATCGGCCACGGCGATCAGCCCGGCCAGCGCGCCGTCGACGGCCAGGAACATCACGCTGGCTGCCGCCTGGCGCAGCCGTTCGGCATCGGCGTGCAGGGGCTGCAGGGAGATGCCGTGGTGGCCCATCAATGCCGCGTTGCCGAGCAGCAGTGCCTTGCCTTCAACGGTGCCACGCACGCCCATGCCGGTGAGCGAGTCGAAGTCCTCCACCGATGCGAGCGCACGCCCACGGCTGCGCGCCTCGCTGACAATGGCCGCCGCCAGCGGGTGTTCGCTGCCCTGGTCCAGGCTGGCCGACCAGTGCAGCACGTCGTCGGCGTCGAATCCGGGCACTGCCCGCACGTCGCGGAACGCGGGCCGGCCTTCGGTCAGCGTGCCGGTCTTGTCCACCACCAGCGTATCCACGCCACGCAGCGCTTCGATCGCCTCGGCGTCGCGGAACAGCACGCCGTGCTGCGCCGCGCGTCCGGTGGCGACCATGATGGTCATCGGCGTGGCCAGGCCCAGGGCGCAGGGGCAGGCGATGATGAGTACCGCCACTGCACTGAGCACTGCGTGCGTCCATGACGGTTCGGGTCCGAACAGGCCCCAGCCGAAGAAGGTCAGCACGGCCACGCCCAGCACCGCCAGCACGAACCAGTAGGCGACCTTGTCGGCCATCCGCTGCATCGGAGCACGCGAACGCTGCGCCTGCGCCACCAGCTGCACGATCTGCGCCAGCATGCTGTCTTCGCCCAGCCGCTCGGCGCGGATCACCAGGCTGCCGGTGCCGTTGAGGGTGGCGCCGATGACGGTGTCGCCCACGGCCTTGGCCACCGGTACCGCTTCGCCGGTCAGCATCGATTCGTCCACGGTGGAGCGACCTTCCAGCACGCTGCCATCCACCGGCACCGTTTCACCGGGGCGCACCCGCAGGCGGTCGCCGGGCTGCAGGGCGGTGATGTCCACGTCTTCCTCGTGCCCGTCGTCACGCAGCACCCGCGCGGTTTTCGGGGCAAGCCCCAGCAGTGCCTTGATCGCCGCCGAGGTCTGGGCACGGGCGCGCAGTTCCATCAGCTGGCCGAGCAGGGTGAGCGAGATGATCACCGCCGCCGCTTCGAAATACACGCCGACGTGGCCGTGCTGCTGGAAGGATGGCGGGAACAGGCCGGGCGCGAGCGTCGCCACCACGCTGTAGCCATAAGCGGCCAGCACGCCGGTGCCGATCAGGGTCCACATGTTCGGGCTGCGGTTGCGGATGGACTGCGCCCAGCGCTGCACGAACGGCCAGCCCGCCCACAACACCACCGGCGTGGCCAGCACCAGCTCGATCCACACCCGCACATCCGGCGGCACGCCGTGCAGCAGCGGGGTCATCGCCAGCATCGCCAGCGCCATGGTGGCGATGCTCAGCGGCAGGCTCCACCAGAAGCGCCGGCGGAAGTCGGTCAGTTCGGGATTCTCGCCCTCGTCCAGGCTGGGCATCATCGGTTCCAGCGCCATGCCGCAGATGGGGCAGGTGCCAGGGCCTTCCTGCACGATCTCCGGATCCATCGGGCAGGTGTAGAGCGTGCCGGCGGGTACCGGTTCGGCGACGTGCGAGGCCGGATCCAGATAACGCTGCGGCTTGGCGATGAACTTCCGCCGGCAGCCGTCGCTGCAGAAGTGGTAGTCGCTGCCGGCGTGCTGGGCATGGTGCGCGGTAGTGGCCGGATTGACGTCCATGCCGCAGACCACGTCCTTGACCGTGTTGCCCGCCGTGGCGCCGGCGCTGCCGCGGTGCGCGGCGCAGCAGCTGCCTTTCGATGTGGTCATTGGCGCGGCTCCGTCAGTGCGCCCAGGATCGGGCACTGTTCCAGGCCACCGTGGCCAGGGCAGGCATCCACCAGCTGTTCCAGCGCGGCATGCATGCGCTGCAACTCCGCAACGCGCTGCTCGATGTCCTGCAGCTTGAGTACCGCCGCCTCGCGGACCTGGGCCATGTCCTGGCCGCGCTGGTCGCTCAGGGCCAGAAGTTCGCCGATTTCCTCCAGGGTGAAGCCAAGCGCCTTGGCGCGGCGGATGAAGCGCAGGCGGGTCAGGTCGGTGTCGTTGAAGACCCGGTAGCCGCCGGCACTGCGCTGGGCCGTGGGCAGCAGATGCTGGCGCTCGTAGTAGCGCACGGTGTCGATGGGCACGCCGGCCTGGCGTGCAAGTTGTCCAATGTTCACGGCGACCTCTCTGGGGAGCAGGGGCCCAGTGTGAACCCTGGAGTCTGGTCAAGAGTCAAGGGTTTGCCGCAAAGCGGTCGCGTGTCGTTACCGGGCCGGATTTGCAACTTGTTTCATAGCTGCCGTGGGAGGCGCTCCGTACGCTCCATTGGAATCGCCGTCAGGCCTTGA
Source organism: Stenotrophomonas maltophilia (assembly GCA_002386405.1). Lineage (GTDB taxonomy): Bacteria > Pseudomonadota > Gammaproteobacteria > Xanthomonadales > Xanthomonadaceae > Stenotrophomonas > Stenotrophomonas maltophilia_AD. The sequence continues at coordinate 18,333 of DGIP01000107.1, read as the reverse complement.
TCCAGCAGGGTTTGGCGGTCTCAGCAGCCGTTCCAGGAGCGCCGCCATGGATGCACTTCCCCCCTCTTCATCGCCATCCCCCAAACCCACGTCACCGACCCTGATGGAAGTGGCCGTGCTCGAGTACCCCGGCAGCCTGCGTGCTGCCGCGCCGGTGCTGTCCGAACTTGCCCAGCGCTGCAACCGCACCGCTGCGGCCGGCAAACGCACGGGCGCGCGCATGCTGGTGACCCGCTGGACGCTGTCCACGCGCGGGCATGGCATGCAGCGGGTGGCCGGCGCCGAACTGTTCGGCGATACGCCGCCGGCCGTGATCGTGGTACCGGGCAACGAGCCCAGCTGGCCGCTGATGCAGGCCGACGAACGCATGCTGACCTGGCTGCGCGACTGCCATGATGCGGGCAGCCTGCTGGCGGGCTGCGAAGAGGGTGGGCTGCTGCTGGCCTCGGCGGGGGTCATGAGCGGGCGCTCGGTCAGTGTCCCGGATCTGTCGCGCTGCCCGTCGCTGGCGGCGGTGGTGCCGAGCTGGCAGCCGAGCGAGCGCGCGCTGGTGGACGACGGCGACCTGATGACCGCCTCCGGCCCCGATGCATGGAAGTACCTCAGCCTGCGGCTGCTGGCACGGATCTACGGGCAGAGTGTGATGAGCGCGGCCATACAGCAGTTGCAGCTGGTCATTCCACGCGGCGTGCAGGAAGACCTGGAGCGTTTCAGTCCGAACTTCGCCCATGGCGACCGCGGCATCCTCAAGGCGCAGCGCTGGCTGCACAGCATCGCCGCGCGCGGCGTGACCCTGCAGGACATCTGCGATGCGGCCGGGCTGGAGCCGCGCACGCTGCAGCGGCGCTTCCTCAAGGCCACCGGCCTGCGCCCGATTGCCTACTGCCAGCGGCTGCGCATCGCCAAGGCGCAGCTGCTGCTGCAGGCCGGTGGTGCCGTCGATGAGGTGTCCTGGGCGGTGGGCTATTCCGACCAGAGTGCGTTCCGCCGCCTGTTCCTGCGCATCGTGGGGGTCACCCCGGCGCGCTACCGTCGGCAGATCTTCGCGCAGCGGCGCGAGCGTCCCCGCGGCCCGCTGGCGCAGCTGCAGGGTGAACCGCTGCGCCCAGCGGCCTGATGCGTTGCAGGGCAGTGGCTGCAGGGTCAGGCAGATACGTCTACCCTGTGGAACATTCGCCGTTCGCGTGCATTCCAGGAGTTGCCATGTTGTTGAAAACCTCGCCCGTGCTGGGCTCCGTGCTGACCGCGGCATTGCTGTTGGCAATCGCCGGCTGCAGCCAGGCACAGCAAAGCCCGTCCGCACCGAAGGCGGCGGCCAAGCCGGCGTCCTCGGCGGCTGCCAACCGGCCCGCGGTGCTGCAGGGCATCGAGAAGCAGGGCTTCGAGGTGATCGGCGAGTTTGACGCCCCCGGCGGCCTGCGTGGCTTTGCCGGCGTGGTGGGTGGACAGCAACCGGCGGCGGCCTATGTCACGGCCGACGGCAAAAACGTGATGGTGGGCACGCTCTTCAATGAGAAGGGCGAGGATGTCGGCGCGGCGCCGCTGGACAAGCTGGTGGCCAAGCCGATGTCGGACCGGATCTGGAAGCGGCTGGATGGCAGCGCATGGGTGCGCGATGGCCGCGCCGATGCCCCGCGCGTGGTGTACACCTTCAGCGATGCCAACTGCCCGTACTGCCATCGCTTCTGGGAAGCGGCACGGCCGTGGGTGGACAGCGGCAAGGTGCAGCTGCGCCACGTCATGGTCGGGGTGATCCGCGAGGACAGCCCGGCGAAGGCCGCCGCGATCCTGGGCGCGCCCAATCCCAGCGCCGTATTCCTGCAGAACGAACATGACTTCAGCAAGGGTGGCATCAAGCCGGCCGCGACGATCACGCCGGCGCTTGCCAACAAGCTCGACGCCAACCAGGTGTTGATGGTGGAACTGGGCTTCCAGGGGACCCCCGGGATTCTGTTCCACGATGCCCAGGGCATGGTGCAGCGCGTGTCTGGCATGCCGCAGGGCGAGGACATGGAAAAGGTGATGGGCCCGCGTTGATCTGAATCAAGGTCCACATCCATGCGCGCAGCCACACTGCGCGCATGGTTCCTGACCGCTTTCCCGTTGCGTTACTGCCGCGTCATCGTGGCGACGCACGAACTTCACGACACACTTACTTCCGACTTGTTACTCAGGGCCTTGGCGTGCGCAGCTACTGCGCGTCACCCGGGATGAGGAGGGAATCCCACGCGGGTGCACTGCCGATGGCAGTATGGCGACTACAGCATGTCGCCAGGTTCACTGCGGTCGTCGTTCTCCTGCGGAGCAGTACCGGGTTGCCGTTGTCGGCGGTGCGCATGAGCGCTGCGGCCAGCGGCAGTATCGTCTGCAGTTCAGGGAGGACGTGATGCGTTGCTCTGTCGTGCTGCTGTTCTCTGCCCTGGCGGTGGCCGCGATGCCGGTCAATGCGCAGGATTCCGCCGACGCCCTGCGCCAGGATATCCGCACCCTCCGGCAGACGCTGGAGGCGATGGAAAAGCGCCTGGATGCGCTGGAAACCGCTGAAGGCCGCGCGCCTGCGCAGCGCCCTGGGGTGACCACGGTTGCGCCCACGGCGATCACGCCATCGGCCACGTTGCCGTATGCGTCCACCACGCAGGTGCCGGGCACCGGGCAGGCGATCCTGCCGCCACGCGATTCGGTGGCCGATCCGTCGTCGGCCGCCTCGCGCCCCGACAGTGCGGCCGGCCCGACCGACCCGGAGCTGAAAGGTTTCCTGGCCATCCCCAACACCGACACGCTGATCCGCATTGGCGGCTACGCCAAGCTTGATGCGATCGTGGATACGCGCGCGGCGGGGGACGAGGACCAGTTCGTGACCTCGACCATTCCGGTGGGCAGCCCTCACCGGGACGTGTCCAACTTCAACCTGCATGCCAAGCAGACCCGCTTCAGCTTCGAAGCGCGCCGCCCGACCAGTCGCGGCAACCTGCGCTTCTACCTGGAGAACGACTTCTTCGGCAGCAGTGATGGCTACCAGTTCCGGCTGCGGCATGCCTATGGGCAGCTCGGCAACACCTACGCCGGCTATGGCTACGCCACCTTCATGGATGCCGACAGCCTGCCCGACACGCTGGACTTCGCCGGCCCGGGCGGCGCTGGCTACCTGCTGGTGGCCGGTATCCACCACAGCTTCGCGATGGGCAAGGGCAACACGCTGACCGTGGCCGCCGAAGACCCCGACGCACAACTGGCCGGTACCACCGACGCGACCGTGGCCGCGAACCGGCTGCCGGATGTGACCGTCACCGCGCGCATGGAGCGCGACTGGGGCCACCTGCAGCTGGGCGGCGTGGCGCGCAGCCTGGGCTACGACGGCGACCAGCGCGACGACCGCCGCTTCGGCGGCGGCGTCCAGCTCAGCGGTTCCGCTTCGGTGGGCGAACAGGACCTGCTGTTGTTCGGCGCACTGGGTGGCAAAGGCCTGAGCCGCTACACCGCCGACCTCACCGGATCGGACCTGGATGCGGTGATCGGGCTGGACGGACGCCTGCACGCGCTGTCGCTTCAGGGCGGGTTCGTCGGGTACACGCACTACTGGTCGCCGATGTGGCGCTCCAACCTGATCTACGGCCAGCTCACGATGGCGCGCAACGCCGAGCTTGCGGCAGATGCATTCCGCCAGAGCCGATACGGGGTCTTCAACCTGATCTGGAGCCCGGCGCCGTCGTGGACGATGGGCATGGAAGTGCTGTACGGGCAACTGGAACAGCAGGATGGGCAACGCGCCGACACGGTGCGGGTGCAGGGCAGCCTGCAATACAACTTCATCAAGTAGCGGAGAGACCGTCATGGCGCAAGCGAAGAAGATCGGGGTTGTGGGTGCCACGTTCCTGGTGGCCGGCAACATGATGGGCTCGGGTGTGTTCCTGCTGCCCTCCAGCCTGGCCAAGATCGGCACCGCCTCCATCTGGGGCTGGCTGGTCACCACCGCCGGCGCGCTGCTGCTGGCCTTCGTGTTCGCCAAGCTGGGCAAGCTGGCGCCCATGGCGGGCGGCCCGTATGCCTACGCACGCGACTGGTTCGGGCCGTACATGGGGTTCCAGACCAACACCATCTACTGGTTCGCCAACTGGATCGGCAACGTGGCCATCCCGATCGCGGCGGTGGGCTATTTCAGTTACTTCTTCCCGATCCTGTCCCAGCCGATACCACGCTGCATCGCGGTGCTCGCGCTGGTATGGGCGCTGAGTTTCGCCAACGTGATCGGCCCTGCCTTCGTCAGTCGCCTGCAGACGGTGACCACCAGTTTCGCGCTGGTGCCGATCCTCGGCATTGCCATCTTCGGCTGGTTCTTCTTCGACCCGGCCATCTTCAAGGGCGCCTACAACGTGTCGGGCGAATCCAACTTCGGCGCGATCTCGAGCGCCGCAGCACTGACGCTGTGGGCCTTCATCGGGGTGGAGTCGGCCTCGGTCACGGCCGGGGTGGTGGAAAACCCGGAAAAGAACGTGGCGCGCGCGACGCTGGCCGGCGTGTTTCTGGCGGCGGTGGCGTACATCGCCAGCTCGTCGGTGATCATGGGCATGGTGCCCAATGGTGACCTGCAGGTTTCGGATGCGCCGTTCGCACTGGCCGCGGCCAATGCGGTGGGCGGCTGGGGCGGGGCGCTGGTGAGTTTGTGTGCCTTCGTCGGCGCGGCCGGTTCGCTGGGTGGCTGGATCCTGCTGACCGCGCAGAGCGCCAAGGCGGCGTCCGATGACGGGCTGTTCCCGAGCATCTTCAGCAAGACCAACAAGGATGACGTGCCGGTCAAGGGCGTGCTGATCGTGGCGGTACTGATGACGCTGGCCGTGCTGCTCACGTCCACTTCCGAAACCGCTTCGGCGCAGTTCGATGTGATCACCTCGGCAGCAGTGGTGCTGACCCTGCTGCCCTACATCTATTCCTCCGTGGCCTGCTATTTCGTGGTCGAGCGCTCGCACACCCTGGTGCACACCGGCGCGTTCTGGTTCCTGACCAGCATCACCGTCGTGTACTGCCTGTGGGCGATCTTCGGTTCGTCCGGCAGCATCGTGCAGTACGCCTTCCTGTTCGTGCTGTTCATCACGGTGTTCTACCCGTTCTTCAGCGAGGAGCGCCGCCGCCAGCGCGGCCAGCTGCCGCCGCTGGACAGCACCGCCCGCACGAAGCTTTCGTGACCTTCCCCCAGGAGAAATGCTGTGTACTTCAAGTCTCTGGATTATCCGATCATCGTCATTGACGACGATTACGAGTCCCCGCGCATCGGCGGCATCCTGATCCGCGCGCTGGTCGAGGAGCTGCGGGGCAACGAGCAGCGCGTGCTGTGCGGGCTTACCCTGGCCGATGCCCAAGCCGGGGCACGCACCTACGTGGCGGCCTCGGCGGTGCTGATCTCCATCGATGGCACCGAGGACAAGCCCGGTGAGTTCCAGCGCCTGTTGGGCTTCCTGCGCGAGCAGAGTGCGCGCCGCGGCGGGCTCCCGGTGTTCCTGTACGGCGAGCGCCGTACCATCGAAAAGGTGCCGAGCAAGCTGCTCAAGTACGTGCATGGCTACATCTTCCTGTTCGAAGACACCAAGAGCTTCATCTCGCGCCAGGTGATGCGCGCGGCCGAGGACTACATGCAGCAGCTGCTGCCGCCGTTCTTCAAGGCGCTGATCCACCACACCGCCGAATCCAACTATTCCTGGCACACGCCGGGGCACGCGGGCGGGGTGGCCTTCACCAAGTCACCGGTGGGGCGCGCGTTCCACCAGTTCTATGGTGAGAACACGCTGCGCAGCGATCTGTCGATCTCGGTGCCGGAGCTGGGCTCGCTGCTGGACCACAGCGGACCGATCAAGGAAGCCGAGAACGAGGCGGCGCGCAACTTCGGTGCCGACCACACCTTCTTCGTCACCAATGGCACCTCCACCGCCAACAAGATCGTCTGGCATGGCACGGTGGGGCGGGGCGATGTGGTGTTCGTCGACCGCAACTGCCACAAGTCGCTGCTGCATTCGCTGATCATGACCGGCGGCGTGCCGGTGTATTTCACCCCCAGCCGCAACGCCCACGGCATCATCGGGCCGATCAGCCTGGACCAGTTCACCCCCGAGGCGCTGCAGCAGGCCATCGCCGCCAATCCGCTGGCCAGCAAGGCGTTCCGCGCCGGTTCCAAGCCGCGCATCGCGGTGGTGACCAATTCCACCTATGACGGGCTGTGCTACAACGCCGAGAAGATCGCCGATGAGATCGGCAGCGCGGTGGATTTCCTGCACTTCGACGAGGCCTGGTATGCCTACGCCGCGTTCCATCCGTTCTATGAGAACCACTACGGCATGGCCAAGGGCAAGCCGCGCGGCCAGGACGCGATCATCTTCACCACCCATTCCACCCACAAGCTGCTGGCCGCGTTCTCGCAGGCCTCGATGATCCACGTGCGCAACGCGGCCACCCGCGAGCTGGATGCCGAGCGCTTCAACGAAGCGTTCATGATGCACACCACCACCAGCCCGCATTACGGGGTGATCGCCGCCTGCGACGTGGCCTCCAAGATGATGGAGGGCGCGGCGGGTGAATCGCTGGTGCAGGAAATGCACGACGAGGCGATCGCCTTCCGTCGCGCCATGCTGCACGTTCGCGAGGACCTGGGCCGCGATGACTGGTGGTTCAGCGTGTGGCAGCCGGACAAGCTGGAGCGCTCCCTGGGCAAGGGCGATGCGCCAACGCCGATGGTGGCCAAGCGCGAGGAGTGGTACCTGCAGCCCGATGCGCATTGGCACGGGTTCGATGGGCTGGTCGAAGACTACGTATTGATCGACCCGATCAAAGTGACCCTGCTGACCCCGGGGCTGTCCATCGACGGCGACCTGGGTGAACTGGGCATTCCGGCTGCCGTGCTGAGCAAGTTCCTGTGGACGCGCGGCATCACGGTGGAGAAGACCAACCTGTACTCGGTGCTGTTCCTGTTCTCGATGGGCATCACCAAGGGCAAGTGGAGCACGCTGGTCACCGAGCTGATGGCGTTCAAGGAGCTGTTCGACAACAACGCGCCGCTGACCCGCGCGCTGCCCGACCTGGCCGCGGACTACCCGCATGCCTACGCTGGCTGGGGCCTGCGCGACCTGTGCGCGGCCTTGCATGCCTTCAACCGCGAGTTCGCGGTGGCCCAGGTGATGCGCGAGATGTACGTGGACCTGCCCGAGCCGGTGATGACGCCGGCCGAGGCCTACGACCACCTGGTGCGCGGCCAGATCGAGCGGGTGGATATCGAGGCGATCAGCGGGCGCATCGCCGGGACCATGCTGGTGCCGTACCCGCCGGGCATTCCCACGATCATGCCGGGCGAGCGCTTCGGCGCGCAGGATGAGCCGATCATCCAGTCGCTGCGCATTGCCCGCGAACAGAACGCACGCTTCCCGGGCTTCGAGTCGGACGTGCACGGGCTTATCATCGACCGTGACGGCGACGTGCCGAGCTACAAGGTGGAGGTGCTGAAGACCTGAGCTGCGGCCAGGATCTTCGGCAGGCGATGGATACAGCACGCGAGCAGCGGATCCTGAAATTCTCGATCGGGGTGACGGTGGCGGTCAGCGCCACCGGCTTCATCGGCGGCCTGCTGGTGGGCTCGCAGGCGATCCTGTTCGACGGCGTGTACAGCCTGGTCGATGTGGCGCTCACGCTGGTGGCGCTGGCGGTGTTGCGCCTGCTGGGGCGCGAGGGCAGCCCACGTTTCCAGTACGGCTATTGGCACTTGGAACCCATGGTGGAAGCGCTGGGCGGCGCGATCCTCGCGCTGGCCTGCATCTATGCACTGGCCAATTCGATCATTGGCCTGACCACCGGGGGGCACGTGATCCGTGCGGGTCCGGCCTTGATGTGGGCCACGCTGCTGTGCGTGAGCAACCTGGGCATGGCCGCGTTCGTGCGTGTGCATGCCGCGCGGCTGAACTCGCCGCTGCTGTGGCTGGACGTACGCGCGTGGCTGCTCAGCGGCATGATGAGCCTTGCGGTGGTGCTGGCCTTTGCGCTGGCGCTGCTGCTGGAGGATGGCGACCACGCGCACTGGATTCCATTCCTGGACCCGTTGGTGCTGGCGATCATCAGCCTGGCGGTGTTGCCGGTGCCCTTGCGTGGGGCATGGAAAGCGATGCGCGAGGTGCTGCAGGTGGCGCCCGACTCGCTGGACGCGCGGGTGCAGTCGGTGATGGCGCAGTTCGTCGCCGAACACGGTTATCTCGATTTCACCAGCCACGTGGCCAAGATGGGGCGCATGCGCTTCGTCGAAATCCACATCCTGACCCATCCGGATACGGTGATCGGCACAATCGGCAACGTGGATGCGCTGCGCGATGAAATCGCCGAGCGGCTGGATGCAAGGGGCAGTGAGTTCTGGCTGACCATCGACTTCACGGCGGACCCGGCCTGGACCTGAGCGCCGCCGTGCGGCGATGACGCGGGCGTAACAAGGGCGAGATTATGTTGGCCGCTCACGGGGGTGAATCGCGAGCAGTGAGCTGCGCTCAACGGGCTTGTGTTTGCCGTGCCCGTTGCGTGGAATTCTGTTCGGTGCAGCCCTTGGGGCAGGTGTGCCGATTCGTCGTGCGTGCCTCCCATGCTTGCGATCCAGTTTGCTTTACCGGCTGAACTGACGATCCTTCAACATGGGAGTGGATGATGATGAACAGCGAAAATGTGGATGGCGTTGAGAGTGTTGCTGGCCACGTGCTGCAACATGGCGAGCTGCCCACTGAGAAAGCGAAGTGGGTCACTCTCAGCAAGTTTCAAATTACGTGCCAAGGGAGCGAAAAGGTCCGTTGTCCTGTGTATGCAAACCAGAGGCAACAGGTTCCCGTCCTGGTCATTATTGAAGCGCGCGATGCAGACAATGTAGTTGTCCCGGTAGATCCGAACCATCTGAAGTTGGGGTTGTGCAACTACCACACGGGTGAGCTGTTCAATGGCGGGCTTAGCTTCACTTTCACTGAAGACTCCCGCTTCATCTATCAGTGGAACCTCGAGGGCGCGGGGCAGGATGTTGATGACTTGCCCGCAGAATCGCCGAAAAACGGTGCACAGGTGTTCAAGACCTGGATCACAGTGTCACGCGTCGAGAGTTTCAAAGTTGCTGCGCGCTGTACCTCTCCGGATGGCATAACCTTCATAACCAATACGCCGAATCCTACTGTAGGAAAGTTCGATAGTTGGCTTCAGGTCGATGGTAGAGAGCCCGTTATAATCACATGGGATAAGCTCGCCATATCTGGCCCTAGGAACGTCTACACACACTTTCCCTTTGATGTCGATCTGTACTACGTGTACTTCAATGATCCGCTGAACACGGGGTTGAGGATCGTCGACGCCATCAACTACAGGGGCGGGGCGGACACCTGCCATTATGCGTGGATGAAGGGGGTGCGCCGCTTCGAGCAGGCGGCCTTCAGGGTCCTGCCCGCGCGAACGCTGAATTACCAGAGCTGTAACCACTCCGCCAGTTTCAGGCTTGGAGAGCGCCCAGGGCAGGCTGACGTCGGCCGTATTCGAAACAACCTTGGGGGTCCGTGCGGCAACTACAGCTATCAGCACGGATTCGTTGGCTACATTAACCAGTACGGCAATGAAACTCAGGTCGTTTTGAGGGCGGCGTCCGATGGCAATACCATCAGTTTGGCGAGTCCGAGACTGCTTGAAGAAGGGAGCGAGGCCCCTCCCACCGATGACGAATGAGGTGGGTGGGGTAGCCGGTACGCGTCGGAGGTTTGGCGGCAATGATATGAATCGTATATGATTCATACACCCCCCTCTTTAGGACCCTCCCGTGGGCATCGTCAACATCGACGACGAACTGCACGACAACCTGCGCCGCGCCAGCGGCGTATCCGGCCGTTCCATCAACGCGCAGGCCGGGTTCTGGATCAAGGTGGGCATGCTGTGCGAGATGAACCCCGGCATGAGCTACCAGGAGATCGTCAACCGTGAACTCAGGGCGGCCGGGGTGGATCCCGGCGCCCTGCGGGTGGCGGTCGCGTGATCAAGACGGTTGAAGAACAGGCGCTGATGCGGGCGTCGGGGCGGTTGTTGGCCTCGGTATTCGAGGCGCTGGACCGCCTGCCACTGGAAGGCATGAGCACGCTGCAGGTGAACGACTGGGTGGAGCGCTTCATCGTCGATGAACTGCACGCGCGGCCGGCCAGCAAGGGCCAGTACGGGTTTGCCTATGTGCTCAACAGCTCGGTGGACAATGTGGTCTGCCATGGCGTGCCCTCTGCGCACGAAATCCTTCTGGGCGGCAGCATCGTCAACCTGGATATCACCCTGGAGAAGGATGGCTTCATCGCCGATTCCAGCAAGACCTACCTGATCGGCGAGGTCGATTTCCAGGCGAAACGGCTGGTGCGGGTGACCCGCGAGGCCATGTGGAAGGGCATCTCGGTAGTGCGCCCGGGGGCAACGCTGGGCGATGTTGGCTTTGCCATCCAGCAGCATGCCAAGGCGCACGGCTACAGCGTGGTGCGCGAGTTCTGTGGGCATGGCATCGGGCGGGAAATGCATGAAGAGCCGCAGGTGCTGCATTACGGCAAGCGGGGTGCCGGCGAGGTACTTGAAGCCGGCATGACGTTCACCATTGAGCCGATGATCAACCAGGGGCGCGCGGCGATTGATATGAGCGAGGACGGCTGGACCGTGACTACCCGCGACGGGAAGTTGTCCGCGCAGGCCGAGCATACGGTGCTGGTGACTGACAGTGGGGTGGAGGTGTTGACCCTGCGCGCCGACGAGCGCATGCCAACGGCGTAGAGCCACGCCCTGCGTGGCTGAGGCGCATGCGGTGAACACGTCGGTCGGGGATCACGCGCAGCCAGGCAGGGCCTGGCTCTACGGTGTGTCCCGGGTGGAGACGAGCTTTAGGAACGCCTCGTTCTGGTAGCGGCTCATGCGCAGCTGCTGGCCGGTGTCCAGGGTGACCACGTGGTGGCCGTTGAACCAGGGGTGGATCGCCTTGACCCGCCGGATGTTGACGATGGCCGAGCGATGCACGCGGGCGAAGTGGCGCGGGTCGAGCCGGGCGGCGAGGGCGGCCATGGTGCCGCGGTGTTCGTGCATGCGGCCGGCCAGGTGGATCTCGGCGATGTTGCGGGCGGCCTTGATCCATACGATCTCGTCCACGTCGACCAGCACCACGTGTTCGTCGACCCGTACCGGTATGCGCTGCAGGTAAGCCTCGCGCTGGCGCAGTGCGTCCAGTGCCTGCAGGATCTGCGTGGTGGTCTGCGCGCTGGTGCCTGCCGCGGCTGCAAGGCGTTGCCGGGCGCGCTGTAGCGTGGCGGCGAAGCGCTCGCGGCTGAACGGCTTGACCAGGTAGTCCACCGCATTGGCCTCGAAGGCCTTCACTGCGTACTGCTCATAGGCGGTGACGAACACGGTGGCCGGCATGCGTTCGGCACCGATGGTGGCCACGACGTCCAGGCCGGTGATCGCCGGCATCTGGATGTCCAGGAACACCAGGTCGGGCGAGTGCTCGCGGATGGCCTTCACTGCGGAGACGCCGTCGCCGCATTCGCCCAGCAGGTCGACCCCCGGGTCATCGGCCAGCAGGCGCACGATCGCGCGGCGCGCGAGCGGCTCGTCGTCCACCACCAGCACCGACAGGGTCATGCCGGCGCAACTCCGGCCGTGAACTCCGGCGCTTCGTCGTCCACTTCCAGCGTCCTGAAGGGCAGGCGCACGCGGCACGCCACGCCCTCGGGCCAGATCATGTCCAGCCGCACGTCGGCGGCATCGCCATACAGTTCCTTCAGGCGCAGTCGGGTATTGGACATGCCGATGCCATGGCCTGCGGGCGCGCCGGGCGTGGCGTCGAGGATGCTGTTGCGGTTGCGCACTTCAATGCACAGCACATCGCCGTCGCGGCGCGTTTCGATTTCGATCACGTCACTGCCCACCCGCTGCCCGATGCCGTGGCGCACCGCGTTTTCCACCAACGGCTGCAGCAGCAGGCTGGGCACGGCGCAGTCGAGGGTGTCCGGGGCGATGTAGGTGCGCGTGGTAAGCCGGTCCTTGAAGCGGATGCGCTGGATGCCCAGATACAGTTCGATCAGGTCCAGTTCCTGGCGCAGGGGTATCTCCTGGCCGTCGTAGTCTTCCAGGAAGGCGCGCAGCAGTTCGCTCAGGCGCAGCAGCATGTCTTCGGCCGAGACCGTGTCTTCGTCCAGCAGGGTGATGATGGCGTGCAGCGTGTTGAACAGGAAATGCGGCTGCAGCTGGGATTTCAGCGCCAGCAGGCGCGATTGCGCCAGTTCGGTGGCCAGCCGGCTGGCTTCCACCTCACGCCGGGCCTTTTCGGCCTGGAAGTGCAATGCCTGCTGCAGCGCGAACAGCGCCCAGTAGGTGAGCAGCCCAATGGCGAAATGCTGGGCCAGGAAGTACCCGAGCTGTTCGAAGAAGCCGCTGGGTTCGAACAGCGCAGAGGTCAGCGCACCAATCAACATTGCGCCGAACGTCACCGCGAGGCTGGCCAGCGCCTGCCTGCCCAGGCCGAGCAGGCGGCGTTCGGGATCCAGCGGATAGCGCTCGGCCAGGCGGAACACCAGCGGCGCCAATGCCGCCCACGTGTACCACTGGATCATCGCCCAGCGCAGGTGCACCAGGAACGGCCAGCTGTTGCCGTGCAGCCCATCGCTGAGTGCGTGCTGCACGGCAAACACCAGCACCACCGCCGTCCACAGCAGCACGTAGCGGGAAAGGGGAATCGACGTACTGCCAAGGCGAACCTTCATGGCCGGTATCCAGGACGCCCGGCGCGGCGGGGCAGGGCCATCTTAGGCGTGCGGGCGGGCCCGGAGAAGCGCCATGAGGGCCCATTACGATTGGTCCTGCCGGGACGACGATTCGTCCCGGATCGGTGGCGCGCGCGTGGCAGGGAGCGGCCTGATGGTGGCGAACCCAACCGCCGGAGATGCCGCGATGTTCCCGATCCGCCTTGCCGTCCTGTCCAGCCTGCTGCTCGCCAGCACCGTGAATGCCGCTGCGCCGCGTTACCTCACGCTGCTCAATCGTGCCCACGACAGCATCACCATGCTGGAGGTGGCTGCCGCTGGCAGCGATGCATTCGAGCAGCGTCCCATGGATACGCTCGACGGTGGTGGAGGCAGTACCACGGTTCGCCTGGGCGACGCCGGCTGCCGCTTCGACCTGCGTCTGCAGTTCCGTAACGGTCGCACGGCGATCTACCGCGACGTCAATGCGTGCAAGGGCGATACGCTGGTGATCGCGCCGCTGTAACTACCCGGAGACCACATCCCCGCCGCACAACCTCGGCCAGCGCTGCGCCAGTCGCCGCGAAATCCACCATGCGGAAATGGGCAGCGAGAAGGCCAATGGCAGCAATGCGGCTGTGACCCCGTTGTCCAGCGCCGTCAGCGTCGGTCCCAATGGCAGTCCTGCCTCCATGAACTGGGGCGCCAGGTAGAGGCCTGCGACCTTGACCGGGAAGATGACGACCACGCTCACCGCCGCAATCACCCCGTACGCCAGCGCTGCAGACACGACCACGAAAGTGGTGGGGCGGGGCAGGCGATCACGTCGCAGCAGCACCTTGAGCACCGCCCACCAGAGGGGCGATGACATCCAGATCCGCCACAGGCCCTCCTCGAACAACAGCCAGAGGAGCAGGCTGAACCACTGGTCGGGAATCTGCATCAGCGCACCTTCCGGGCAGAGAGTGCGCCACGTGCGCAGAGCTCGCCCCAGTGTTGCGACAACTGGCGCGTGATGAACCAGGTGATCAGCAGATGCAGCGGAAGGAGTGCGGGAGGCAGCCAGGCGCCCAGCCGGGTAGCAAGCCATGATCCGGGCGCGATCGCCGCCAGCAACCAGGGATGCGCCGCCGCATCCAGCACGCGTGACATGCCAACCACCGAGGTCACGCCCATCGTGGCCAGTGCCGTACTCCCATACGCAAGCATCGCAGCGATGAAAATGAAGGACCAGGGGTGCACGAGCCGGTCGCGGCGCAGGAACGCCCGCCGCGTCGACCACCAGAGCGGTGCGGTGGACCACAGCAGGTACAGCAGCGCGATCGCTGCGAACATCATCGAAAGCCGGGAACCGAACAGCTGGAGGAACTGCGTCAATGCCTGTCCTCGCCCGGCGCAGGGGCGCGGGCTTGTGGCTGCGATGCTAGGGCAGGGCCGAGCCTTTTGTCACCACCGGCACGTGTTCGGCCATGAGGGCCGCTACCCAGTCGACGAAGACGCGCAGCTTGGCGCTGACATGGCGGTTAGGGCGGAAGGCGATGTGCAGCGGCATCGGGTCGACCTGCCAGTCAGTGAGCACACGGACCAGTTCACCGCGTTCGGCATGCGCGGCGGCAACGTAATCGGGCAGCCACAGCACGCCGAGCCCGGCCACGCCGGCCGCCAGGTAGGCGTTGCCGTCGTCGACCGCCAGCTTATGGCGGCCGTGCACGGTCAGCGTTTCTTCGCCCCGCCGCAGCGCGTAGGGCATGGCGCCTGCACGCCGCGAGCCCCGGTACCCGACGATGCGATGCGGTTCGGCTTCCAATGCTTTGGGATGGTCGGGAATACCCACCGTGGAGAGGTACAGCGGTGCGGCGTACAGCCCTGCCTGCAGGTCGCCGATGTGCCGTGCCACCAGCGACGGGTCGGTGAGCACGCCGCCGCGGATCACGCAGTCCACGTTTTCGTCGATCAGGTCGACGTTGCGGTCGCTGACGCCCAGGTCCAGCTGGATGTCCGGATACCGCGCATGGAAACCGGGCAGGGCGGGCACCAGCAGGAACCGCGCCAGCGGCGCGGGCACATCCACCCGCAGCCGGCCGCGCGGGCTGGCGGCGAAGCTGGAGAGGCTGGTTTCCGCGTCGTCCAGGTTGGCCAGCAGCCGGGTGACGTGCTCGTAGTACGCCGCGCCATCGTCGGTGACATTGACCTGGCGGGTGGTGCGGTTGAGCAGGCGCACGCGCAGCCGCGCTTCCAGCTGCTGCACCAGCTGGGTCACCGTGGTGCGGCTCATGTGCAGGGTCTGCGCGGCACGGGTGAAGCTGCCGGTCTCCACGACCCGGGCAAAGGCGTGCATGGCATCGAAACGGTCCATCGGCACTCCTGGGGTCAATTGTTTGGATTCTACAAACAGTGATGGACAAGGTTGGTCGTTTATCGACCGGGCCGGGGCGCCTACCGTGGAGATATCCCATCACCCGGGGCACAAACCCCTCTGGAGTCTGCAATGGCAAGTCGCGACGTCGTGTTCCCCCCTGGCCGCCAGGACCTGTATGCCCGCTACCGCTATTCGCCGGCGGTGCAGTCCAACGGCTTCCTGTTCGTGTCCGGCCAGGTCGGCAGCCGCGAGGACGGTTCGCCCGAACCGGGCCTGGAAGCGCAGGTGCACAAGCTGTTCGAGAACCTCAACGCGGTGCTGGCGGCCGCCGGCTGCACGTTCGACGATGTGGTCGACGTGACCGTCTTCATGATCGACCCGGACCGGATCCTGGAGCGGGTCTGGGCGATCGTGCCCGAGTACTGGGGCCAGGCGCCGCACCCGAGCCTGACCGCGGTCGGGGTCACCTGGCTCAG
Organism: Stenotrophomonas maltophilia; assembly: GCA_002386405.1. Taxonomy (GTDB): domain Bacteria; phylum Pseudomonadota; class Gammaproteobacteria; order Xanthomonadales; family Xanthomonadaceae; genus Stenotrophomonas; species Stenotrophomonas maltophilia_AD. The sequence continues at coordinate 2,758 of DGIP01000107.1, read as the reverse complement.
CGGGTTCGACGTGGAATTCAAGGTCGTGGCCAAGCTGCCCGAGGCCAGCGCCTGAGTATCCGTTTAACGGAATTGACACAAACATGAACAGGAGGCAGAGTGGCGCCGCCCAGATGGGCAAACCACCTTTTGGAAGGACCTGAATGAAGAAGTTCGTGACCCTGGCCGCCGCCATCGCGCTGGCCACCCTGTCGACCGATGCCATGGCCGGCCACGCGTTCGTGCGCGCCGAGCTGGGCAGCAGCGATACCGAAGTGCGTTACGACGGTTTCCGTGGCAGCGAGTCGGATACCTCCGCCTCGGTCGGCGGCGGCTACTGGTTCACCCCGAACATCGGCGTCGAAGGCCATGTCGGCTCGCTGTACAACAAGGATCTGGGCTACGACCAGGAGCTGGACCTGGTCTCGATCGGTGCCGGCCTGGTGGTCAAGAAGAACTTCGGCGCCGACAACACCGGCTTCTTCATCGGCGCGCGCGCCGGCATCGCGCGGCTGACCGCGCAGGTGCGCGAAGACACCTTCGACGTGGTGGATGACGAAAGCTCGACCAAGCCGTACTACGGCGTCAATGTCGGTTACGACTTCAACCGCCGCTGGGGCCTGGGCCTGAACTACGACCGCCGCCAGGGGGATTTCAGCGGGGTGGACGTGGACGTGGATACGATCAGCCTGGGTGGCGAGTTCCGCTTCTGATCCCACCGCTTGCAGTAACAGGACAACGGCAGGCCGGTGCAACGGCCTGCCGTTTTCTTTTGTGGGGGCAAGGGCATAGGATCAGCACGGACCCAGGGAGACTGCGATGGCAAAGGTGACCGGAATCGGTGGGGTGTTTTTCAAGAGCCGTGGCGACCGCGCGGCGCTGGCCGAGTGGTACCGGCAGCACCTGGGCATGACGCTGGAGGAGTTCGGCGGCGCGGTGCTGCGCTGGCCCGACGACAAGGCCAACGACGGCGGGCTGACCGTGTGGGCGCTGGCCGAGCCCGGGAGCCAGTGGTTCAGTCCCAGCGATGCGCCTTTCATGATCAATTACCGGGTGGATGACCTGGAGGGGCTGCTGGCGAACCTGCGCGAGGCCGGGGTGACCATCGTCAGTGGGCCCGAGACGCATGAGAACGGTTCGTTCGCGTGGATTCTCGATCCGGATGGGAACAAGCTGGAGCTGTGGCAGCCGATGGCATGGGATCCGGAGCGGCGCGCCGGGTGACCGACATCGGGAGCGCGCCTTCACACGGCTCCGCTGCCCGGTTGTCGATAGTGGCGGCGTCATTCCGCTTCTTCGCAGAACTCCATGCCCCTGATTCCCGAGCGCGTCCGGCGCTGGCCCCGGCCGTGGCGCGTGGCGTTGCTTACCTTGCTGGCGCTGTATGCGCTGTACCTGCTCGCCGGCAACGTGTTCCTCAACACGCCGCTGTTCGATGCGGTCACCAACCGCAAACCTGAAAAATTCAGCCTGCAGACCGGGCCGGCGCTGACGCTGCTGCCCGGGCACGCGGTTGTCTGGAACGTGCGCATCCGTGGCCAGGCCAACCATACCGTCTACATCTTCCGTGCCGACCGCGCGAGCGCGTGGATCTCGCTGGTGCACCTGTTCAAGCGCGAGGTGCGCATTCCCGGCATCAACGCCACCGGCGTGGAAGCGGACATCCAACGGGTCGAAAAGGCGATCCCGCCGCCGCCGCGGGGTGATCGCGGCTGGAACATCCGCCTGGATGCGATCCACAGCGACAGCATCCGCAGCGGCCGCTTCGGCAAGCTGCTGATCGCCGGGCAGGGCCATGGCACGGTGGGCTTCCAGAAGCAGGTCAAGGGCGGGCCGTCGGAACTGTTCGATTCCACCGCTGGCTTCGAGCAGGCCACGATCACCTACGACGGGGTCAAGGTGCTCGACGAGGCGCACCTGGCCGCGCGCTTCCATTACCCGCGCCACTACCGGGATGAAGCGCCAGGCCTGCGCAAATTCGGGATCACCTTCGCGCAGCTGCAGGTGGACGGGCGCAGCCAGGCGATCAACATCGATACCGCCGGCGCGCACGTCAAGGTGGGCAGCGTGCCTGCCGAGGCCCGGCTCACCGCGGACGTGGTGATGGACCGCGGCCTTCTCCAGCCCGGTAGCCGGGTGGTGTGGCGCCTGCCAGTACATGCCGGCGTGCACTCGCCGGACCGTGGCCTGCTGTCGCTGCAGCTGGACGTGGCCCAGGACATGCGCGTGCAGGCGCGCCTGCCGCGCGACCCGGAAACCGGCAGCGAACTGCACGCGGACCTGCGCGTCACCGGCCGAAAGATTCCGTTCGAGGCACCCGCCGAACTGTTGCCGCGCCTGTCCGGGCAGGTGCGTGGCGCGTGGCGGTTCGAGTCGTTGAACTGGATTGCCGACCTGTTCGTGCGCAAGCCGTGGTTCAAGCTCGATGGCGGTGGGTTGCTGCAGGGCGACCTGCGCATTGCCGATGGCCAGCTGGCGCCGGGCAGCAGCCTGGAGGTGCCGCAGGTGGCCGCCGTTGCCGAGGTGGCAGGCGTGCGCATGCAGGGCGATGCGCATGCGCTGGGGCGCATTGTCGAGGGCGCGCCGCCACAGGCCGAACTGAAGGTCGATATTCCCACGTTCCGCGCGGCGCCGACCGATGCGCCCAAGGCGGTGTTGTTCGATGGCAAGGCGCTGGCGTTGACGCTGCGCGGCGATGCGCAGCTGCTGCAGCTGCGCGACGGCATGCGCGCGCAGCTGCGCTTTACCGATGCGCGGGTGCCCGACCTGAGCGCCTACA
>DGIP01000017.1 GCA_002386405.1 Stenotrophomonas maltophilia | reverse complement strand
ACCAACGGTCGGGTGCTACCGCGCCGGCAACGGCGCGAATTCGCCCGGGACCCACGCGAACGCATCGCCTTCCCGGCGGACATGGCCCAACCCCGGGAACGGCAGGTGGGCACCGGCGACCCACCAGCCTCCATCCGCCGCCTGCGCCATCATCGCGCGGCGGCTGGCAATGGCCGCCGTGCGGTCGCTGTCGGCTTCGAATGCGGCCTGTGGCTGGGCGAACTGCACGGCGTGGAAGTGCACGATGTCGCCCCACACCAGGACCGCCTGCCCCTCACCGCCCTCGATCTTCCAGGACACATGGCCCGGGGTATGCCCGTGGCTGTCCAGCGCGGTGACGCCGTTGGGCAGCGCCTGGCCCGGGCTGAAACGGTGCAGCTTGCCGCTGGCCACGTAGGGCGCCACGGCCCTGCGCGCCAACGCGAAGGCAAAACGCACGCCTTGCGGCGCGCCGGCTTCGCTGGCCGGGTCCAGCCAATAGGCCGCATCGGCGTCGGACAGCCACACGGTGGCATTCGGATACGCGACCTTGTCCTGTGCATCGAGCAGGCCGCACAGGTGGTCGGGGTGGGCGTGGGTGAGCAGGACATCATCCACATCGGCCGGGTCGTAGCCGGCCTTGCGCAGGTTGCCCAGCACCTGGCCCAGCCCCGGCCCGAAGCAGCCGGCGGTGCCGGTGTCGACCAGGGTGAGGTGGTTGCCGCGCTGGATCAGGTAGGCGTTGACCGCGGTCTGCAGGCCCTTGCCGTCTTCGGGCACGTAGCGGTGGTCGAGCAGGCGGGTGACCGCGCCCGGCGCGATGCCGACCAGTTCCGAGCGGCCCAGCGCCACGGTGCCGTCGAACAGCGCGGTGACCTCCAGTTCGCCGATCCGTTGGTGGTAGACGCCGGGCACCTGCTCATGCGGGTGGTGGGTGGTGGTGGCGAAGGCAGGTGCGGCAACCGTGACCAGCAGCAGGGCGGTGGCAAGTACACGCACACGGGGGAAGGACATGGTCGTTTCCATACAAGGCGGCAGCGCCGCGGTGCCTGCATGGTGCGCGGGGCGGGCGCGGCGTTCCGCTCAGAATGCGCGGCGAAACGCTCGCGGTGCGCTCAGCTGTTGCCGATGGCTGTCGGTTCCAGCCCGTAGCGCGCGGCGAAGCGCTTGCTGAAGCTGCCCGGCGAGCGGTAGCCGACGCGGGCAGCCACGGTCTTGAGCGGCAGCTGCGTGGTGTAGAGCAGGTTCATGGCGTGCGCCAGGCGCGCATCGGCGATCAGTTCGCGCACGCTGGACTGCTCGCTGGCCAGGCGCCGGCGCAGGGTGGCGCCGCTGAGGCCGAGCTGGGCTTCGAAATCACGGGATTGCCAGTCGCGCTCGGGCTGGGCGGCAATCAGGTCGCGGATTCGTTCGCCCAGGCTGGGTTCGGGCGCTACCAGCAGGCTGCCATGGCCACGCCGGCAGAACGCCAGCACCAGCGAGGCCAGGGCCAGGCGGGCTTCGGTGTACCGCGCGTGCTCCAGTGCCTGGCGCCATTGGCGCAGGGTATCGGCATGGTCGTGCAGTGACAGCTTGGCCAGCGCGTCGCCGGCCTCGGGCAAGGGCTCGTTCCACAGCATGCGCGCGGCCGACAGCGCTTCGGCGCACAGCGGCACGATCGCGCTGAGGTACAGCCCGCTCTGCGGATCGGGCGTGTTGACCACGTCGATCCGGCAGCGCCGGGTGATCAGGAACAGGTCGCCGGGCACCAGCTGCAGGGTCTGGTGTGCGCTGCGCACCTGCTTGCGCCCCTGCAGCAGGATGGCGAACTGCGGTTGCGGGATGTCCACCGACTGGGCGCCGTGTTCGCGGCGCGCGGTGATGCACGCATACCCGCCCGCGCGCTGGCAGTCGGCAAGGCTGGCCATCTCGGCCAGCAGCGGATCGGGGGTAACGGGCATGTCCATTGCGGTGCAGTATCGGCCAAGCGGCCGCGCCCTGCTGCTGCCGGGCACCGGGCCCAACGCGCGCAAGCCAGGCGCGGCGGGCATGGCAGGCGGTCAAGTCCCATCCAATAGGATGCAGAAAACCGTCACGGTGGCATGACGGCCGGAACGGCCACCCTATACTGCGCCCTTGCGATGCAGGGCGATCAGCCCCACATCCCCGTCCAGTCCAGAATCCCTGCGAGCCTCCCCTTGTCGAGCCCCAGCCACGTCGCCGAGACGCCGATCACCGACCGTAATGAACTGGTCGCCACGTTGGCCTCCGGCGAAAAGCCCAAGGCGCAGTGGCGCATCGGCACGGAACACGAGAAGTTCGGCTTCCGGCTGGACGACCTGCGCCCGCCCACCTTTGATGGCGAGCGCGGCATTGAAGCGCTGCTCACCGGACTGACCCGCTTCGGCTGGGCGCCGGTGCAGGAGAACGGCCGCACTATCGCGCTGCTGCGCGACAACGCGTCGGTGACGCTGGAGCCGGCCGGGCAGCTGGAGCTGTCGGGTGCGGCGCTGGAAAGCATCCACCAGACCTGCGTGGAAACCGGCACGCACCTCAACGAGGTGGCGCAGGTGGCGGCGGAGCTGGAGCTGGGCTTCCTGGGCATGGGCTTCCAGCCGAAGTGGACGCGCGAGGAGATGCCGTGGATGCCCAAGGGCCGCTACCGCATCATGCGCGACTACATGCCGAAGGTGGGTTCGCTTGGGCTGGACATGATGACGCGGACCTGCACGGTGCAGGTGAACCTGGATTACGCCACCGAAGCGGACATGGTGAAGAAGTTCCGGGTGTCGCTGGCGCTGCAGCCGATCGCCACGGCGCTGTTCGCCGATTCGCCGTTCACCGAGGGCAAGCCGAACGGTTACCTGAGCTACCGCTCGCACATCTGGACGGACACGGATGCGGACCGTACGGGCATGCTCGACTTCGTGTTCGAGGATGGCTTCGGTTACGAGCGTTACGTGGATTACCTGCTCGATGTGCCGATGTACTTCTCTTACCGCGATGGCGTGTACCACGATGCCAGCGGGCAGAGCTTCCGCGATTTCATGGTGGGCAAGCTGCCGGTGCTGCCGGGCCAGCTGCCGACGCTGCGTGACTGGTCGGACCACATGACCACGGCGTTCCCGGAAGTACGCTTGAAGAAGTACCTGGAAATGCGCGGGGCCGATGGTGGTCCGTGGGCGCGGCTGTGTGCGCTGCCGGCATTCTGGGTGGGGTTGCTGTACGACGATGCGGCGCTGGATGCGGCGTGGGACCTGGTGCGTGACTTCAGCCTGGTGGAGCGCCATGCGCTGCGCGATGGCGTACCGAAGCATGCGCTGAACCTGCCGTTCCGCGGTGGCACGGTGCGCGACCTGGCGGCCGAGGCATTGAAGATCGCGATCGCGGGCCTGAAGCGGCGCGCGGCGCGCAATGCGGATGGGCAGGATGAAAGCCACTTCCTGGATGTGCTGCAGGAGATCGTGGCGTCGGGCATCACCCCGGCCGAGCGCAAGCTGGCCCTGTACCACGGTGAGTGGAACCAGAGCGTGGACCCGGTGTTCAAGCAGTTCGCTTACTGAACAACCGAGACCGGTAGGTGACGACCGTTGGTCGTCACCTTGTCGAACGCAAGCGTTATGCCGCCAACGTTGCCATGTCGATGACGAAGCGGTAACGCACATCGTTCTTCGCCATGCGCGCCCAGGCTTCGTTGACGGTCTTGATGTCGATCACTTCCACGTCGCTGACGATGTTGTGTTCGGCACAGAAATCCATCATTTCCTGGGTTTCGGCCATGCCGCCGATCGCCGAGCCGGTCACGTGCTTGCGGCCGAAGATCACGCTGGAACCCATCAGCGGCGGGTCCAGTTCGGTGATCACGCCGACCAGGCACATGGTGGCGTCACGCTTGAGCAGCTGCATGTACGTGTTGGTGTCGTGGCTGACCGGGATGGTGTTGAGCAGGAAGTCGAAGCTGTTGGCGTGGGCCTTCATCTTCGCCGGGTCGCGCGAGACCAGCACCTCATCGGCACCCAGACGCTTGGCATCGGCACCCTTTTCCGGGGTGGTGGTGATCATCACCACGGTGGCGCCCATGGCCTTGGCGAACTTGACGCCCATGTGGCCGAGGCCACCCAGGCCGATCACGCCGACCTTCTGGCCGGGGCCGACCTTCCAGTGGCGCAGGGGGGAGTAGGTGGTGATACCGGCGCACAGCAGCGGGGCGGCGGCCTTCAGGTCGAGCGTCTCGGACACCTTCACCACGAAGCGCTGTTCAACCACGATGTGGTCGGAGTAGCCGCCGAAGGTAAGCTGGTCGCTGCCGCGCTCCTTGCTGTTGTAGGTGTAGGTCGGGCCCTTTTCGCAGTACTGCTCCAGGTCGTGGTCGCAGGCGTCGCAATGGCGGCAGGAGTCGACCATGCAGCCGACGCCGGCGAAGTCGCCGACCTTGAAGCGGCTGACGTTGGCGCCGACTTCGGTGACCCGGCCGATGATTTCGTGGCCCGGCACCATCGGGAACTGGGCGCCGCCCCAGTCGTCGCGGGCCTGGTGCAGGTCGGAGTGGCAGATGCCGCTGTAGAGGATCTGGATGCGGACATCGTCGGCACCGACCGGGCGGCGCTCGAAGGAGAACGGCACCAGCGGCGCGGTCTGGTCATGCACGGCATAGCCATGGGCGAGGGACATGGAGATATCCTGGGATTTATGGAAAGGCGCTTTACAATACGCCCGCTTACCATAGGTATACAGTCAGTATATCGGCATGATTCATCAAGGCAGACTGCACAATCGTGGCTACTGACAACCTGACCCACCTGGCCGCGTTCGCGGCGGTAGCCCGTCACCGCAGCTTCCGCCGTGCCGGGGCGGAGCTGGCGCTGTCGACCTCGGCGGTGAGCTATGCGATCCGCGCGCTGGAAGAGCGGTTGGGGGTGGGGCTGTTCCACCGCACCACCCGCAGCGTGGCCCTCACCGAGGCCGGGCAGCGGCTGCTCGACCGCCTGCAGCCGGCGCTGGGCCAGGTGCATGACGCGCTGGAGGAGATGAACCACTTCCGTGCGGCGCCGGCCGGGCTGCTGCGGATCAATGCGACCCGCGCGGCGGTGCATACCGAGCTGGGCCCGCGCCTGGCGCATTACCTGCGCGCGCACCCGGATGTGCGGTTGGAGGTGGCGCAGGACGATGGGCTGGTGGATATCGTGGCCGAGGGCTACGACGCGGGGGTGCGGCTGCATGAGTTCGTGCCGGAAGACATGGTGGCGGTGCCGCTGGGGCCGCCGCTGCGCGGGCTGATCGTGGCCTCGCCGGCCTACCTGCAGGACCGGGCGGTGCCACTGCACCCGCGCGAGCTGGTGGAGCATGAGTGCGTGCGCTTCCGCTTTGCCAGCGGCCATCTGTACAAGTGGCAGTTCGAGCGCGATGGCCAGACCCTGGACATCGATGTGCCGGGCCGGCTCACGCTGGGCGACCAGCACACCATCCTGCAGGCGGTGCTGGACGGCCTGGGCCTGGCCTACGTGCTGGAGGATGCGGCGCGCCCTTACCTGGACGATGGCCGACTGGTGGCGGTGCTGGAAGACTGGAGCGAACCGTTCGCCGGCTGGGTGCTGTACTACCCACGCCAGCGGCAGATGACCTCGGCATTGCGCGCGTTCGTGGATATGCTGCGCGGGACCGATTGAGAAAGGGGAACCTGCATGATCCGTTCGATCCTGGTGGTGCTGTGCATGCTGGCGTTGCTGCTGCCCGGGGCGGTGCAGGCCACCGCGCAGATTCCGGACACGATCGAGGTGAACGGCGAGAAGTTGCCGCTCAACACCAATCCGCTGTCCGCGCATCTGGAACGGATCGGCTGGGCACCGCCGGAAGACGCCGTGATATCCACCGCGAACTGGCGCGGCTACGTGGCCCGCTGGCGCATCGACCAGGACCAGCTGGTGCTGGCATCGATGACCATCCGGGTGCCCCCGGAGGAAATCAAGGAGCTGCTCCCGACCCTGTTTCCCGACGTCGCGCGCGTGGTGGCCGACTGGTACAGCGGTACGCTGGTGATCCCCGATGGGAGCCAGATCCGGTACGTCCACATGGGCTATGGGTCCACCTACGACCATTACCAGCTGATCCGAGTGGAGGCCGGAAAGGTGGTCGAACACCAGGCGATGGACGCTGCGGCGTTCGAAGCTTACCGCGCGGCGAAGTTCGAGGCCTACCAGAAAACAGCGGAATTCCAGCGTGATTTTGCCGACGCCCGCAAAAGCGGCATGTCCAAGCGCGAGGCAGATGATTTCCTGCGCTCTTTTTCCGCCGAACAGTACCTGTCGCACTGATGACGCGGGTCAGTCGCTGATCTCATCGTAGCCACGGCCGAGGAACTGCAGCAGGCAGAAGCCGTGGCCGAACGGATCGGCGAGCAGGGCGATCCGCCCCCAGGCGTGGGTTGCCGGCGGCTGTTCCACGCGTGCGCCTGCGGCTACCGCCCGTGCCAGGGCGGCATCCAGGTCTTCCACCACCCAGTCCAGGTGCAGCGGCGTCCAATGCCTGCGGTAATCGCGGCGGTCGCGCACCTGTGGCGTGGCCGAGCTGCCTGGTGCCTTGGCCAGCAGGTAGATCGGTGCCGGTCCACCCAGCATTTCCACGCCATCGGCACCGAAGCGCCGCCCGGCACGCAGCTCGAACGCACGCGTGTAGAACGCCAGCGCCGCATCGAGGTTGTCTACGTCGATATTGACCAGAAACTGCATGCAGGATCCTCAAGAAGCCAACAGACGCCCCGCCGCCATCGTAGAGCCAGGCCCTGCCTGGCTGCCACGTTAAGTACATTTACTGACCATCGCCGGCCTGAATGGTGCAACCATGGTTTGCAGTCTGGCGGACCCCGCACCACTCCCTTGAGCTCGGCCACCCCGGAGCACCGGTCATGTCGTTCTCCCTGCCGTCCCGCAACACCCTCTCCATCCTCGGCCTGCCGACACTCGTGTTGGCGTTCGCCCCATGCGCCCACGCCGTGGAACCGCTGGACACCTTCAGCGTGCATGTCAGCGGCTATGTGACGTCGTTCGACACCGAGATCCGTGCCGATGGCGAAGGCCGGCGGGGTACCGACATCGACCTGCACCGCGACCTGGGACTGGGAGACGACAACCTGGTCGCCACCGTCGGCCTTACCTGGCGCCCGTGGGAAAAGCATGAGTTCGCGCTTTCCTATTACACGCAGAGCGCCGATGCGACCCGCCAGATCAACCGCGACATCGAGTTCGACGGCACGCTCTACGAAGCGTCCAGCACGATACGCACCGACGTGGATATCGATGCCTACGAGGCGTCCTATACCTGGTGGGCCGCATCGCACGACCAGTGGGCATTGGGTCCGCGCGTTGGCCTGGTCTGGTACCGCATGGAACTGGGCATCAAGCTGGATGTGGACGTCGGCGGCAACCAGGGCGGTGGCGCGGCCAGCAGCCGGGTATCGGCCGATGTGCCCGCGCCGATGATCGGCGGCGGCTGGCGGTGGACGCCGGCGGACGACTGGCGCCTTTCCGCCGACGTGGGCTACTTCACCGTCAGCGTCGACGACATCGACGGCGACATCTACTTCGGGCGCGCCGGCGTGGAGTGGTTCCCCTGGGAGCGCACCGGCTTCACCCTCGACTACACCTACACCCGGATCGAGGCAGACGCCGACAAGGACAGCTTCAGCGGGAACGTCGACTTCAAGGACGCCGGCCTGCGGCTCGGATTCGTGTACCGGTTCTGAGGCGGCCGCGGCGCTCGCTACAGCGCGAAGTCGGTTGATTCACTCAGTGCGCGCCAGCGGTCGCGCTCGGCCAGTCGCGCGGCGTCGGCCGCACTGATCGCGGCGAACGCGTCGCTGCCGAGTGCCAGCCTCAGTGGTGGCGCATCCATGGACGCCAAGGCGAGCAGGACCTGTGCTGCGCGGGCGGGGTCGCCTGGCTGCTGCCCGTCGTAGGCGCGTTGCCGGCGTGCGGCGGCGCCCACCACGGCATCGTAGTCGGCGCGACCTTCCTGCAGGGACGTCGATGACCCGGCAAAGTCGGTGCGGAATCCACCCGGCTCGACCAGCGTGACATGCACGCCGATCAGCGCCATCTCCAGTGCCAGGGATTCAGTGAATCCCTCTACACCCCACTTCGCGGCCGAGTAAGGGGCACGTCCTGGCGCGCCGAGGCGGCCGCCCACCGACGACAGCTGCAGGATCCGACCGCTGCGCTGGACGCGCATGACCGGGATGGCGGCCTTGGTCAGGATGAGGGTGCCGAACAGGTTGGTCTCGATCTGTGCGCGGAATGCCTCCAGCGAGGTGTCTTCCACCGAGCCGACGTCACCGTAGCCGGCATTGTTGACCAGCACGTCCAAGCCGCCGAACGCCTCCACCGCCGTCTGCACGGCCCGCTGCGCGGCTGCTGGATCGGTCACGTCCAGCGCCACCGTCCTCACGGTCTCCGGGAAACGCTCGACCAGGTCGTGCAGTGAATCAGGGTTGCGCGCGGTGGCGACCAGCCGATGGCCCGCCGCCAGTACCGCTTCGGCCAGTGCGCGGCCAAGGCCACGTGAGCTGCCGGTGATCAACCAGGTGGATGTCATGAGGAATGCTCCGTTGAGGCGAGTAGTTTGCGGATCTGCGCTTCGGTGGCCGCGTAATCGCCTTCGCCGAAATGCCGGTAGACGATGCGACCTTCCTGGTCGATCAGGTACAGCGCCGGCCAGTACTGGTTTCCGTACGCGCGCCAGGTCTGGTAAGCGTTGTCCTGCGCCACCGGCCAGGTGACACCGAGCCGCTTCACTGCCGCCTCCACGTTGCGCGGCAGCTTTTCATAACCGAACTCGGGGGTGTGCACGCCGATCACGGTCAGCCCTTGGCTGGCGTAGGTGTCATGCCACCGCTTCACGTGCGGCATCACGTTGAGGCAGTTGATGCAGGAGTAGGTCCAGAACTCCACCAGCACCACCTTGCCGCGCAGCTGCTTCAGCGATTGCGGCGGGCCGTTGAGCCAGTGCTCGATGCCGGTGAACTCCGGCGCCTGCGGCGCCGGCATGTTGGGGCTGGGCGGGACCGGGTCGGCCGCTGCGCCCGGCGTACAGGCGCTGGCGGAGATGCACGCGGCCAGCAGGGTGATGATCGGGCGAAGCATGCGCATGGTCCTTCTCCTCAGGCGACCGAGAGCTGCACGTCGATGTTGCCGCGCGTGGCCTTGGAGTAGGGGCAGGTGCGGTGTGCTGCGTCCACCAGTGCCGAGGCCTGTGCGGGGTCCATGCCGGGCACGCTGATCCGCAGCCGTGCCTGAAGCTGGTAGTCCTCGCCGACCATGCCGAGGTCGACTTCGGCATCAACGGCGGTGTCGGCGGGCAGGGTCAGGTTCAAGCTGCGCGCGGCCTTGGCCATCGCGCCCTGGAAGCAGGCAGACCGGCCGGCCGCAAACAGCTGCTCGGGGTTGGTGCCCGGCTTGCCGCTACCCGGCGGGGAGAGGGCGATGTCCAGTTGGCCGTCGTCGCTGTACGCGCGTCCGGCGCGACCGCCGACGGTGTGGGTCTTGCCGGTGTACAGAACCTTGTCGATTGCATTCATGGGGATTTGCCTCGGTGTGGATGAAGGGGGCGGATCAGAGTGCAGTGGCATCGATCACCGCCTGGACGAACGCCTGCGGTGCTTCCTGCGGTGGGTTGTGGCCCACGCCGCCCTGCAGCAGGCGATGCTCATAGGGACCGGTGAACTTGGCGGCATAGGCCTCGGCCTTGGGGTGCGGCGCGCCGTTGGCATCGCCCTCCAGGGTGATGGTCGGTACGCCGATGCTCGGCGCCTGCGCCAGGCGCTGCTCCAGTGCGGCGTACTTCGGCTCGCCGTCGGCCAGGCCCAGCCGCCAGCGGTAGTTGTGCACGACGATGGCGACGTGGTCGGGGTTGTCCAGCGCGGCGGCGCTGCGCGCGAAGGTGGCATCGTCAAAGCGCCACTGCGGCGAAGCCAGCTGCCAGATCTGGCGGGCGAAATCATGCGTGTAGCGCGTGTAGCCGGCCTGGCCGCGATCGGTGGCGAAGTAGAACTGGTACCACCACTGCAGCTCGGCCTGCGGCGGCAACGGGGTCTTGCCGGCCTCCTGGCTGCCGATGAGATAGCCGCTGACCGAGACCAGTGACTTGACCCGTTCCGGCCACAGTGCGGCAACGATGTCGGCCGAGCGTGCACCCCAGTCGAATCCGGCCAGGTTGGCGCGCGGGATGTGCAGGGCATCAAGCAGGTTCAGCACATCGGAAGCAAGTGCCGCCGGTTCGCCATTGCGCGGCGTCTGCGCCGACAGGAAGCGGGTGCTGCCATAGCCACGCAGGTGCGGCACGATCACCCGGTAGCCTTTGGCCGCCAGCTGCGGCGCCACCTCGGCATAGGCATTGATGTCATAGGGCCAGCCGTGCAGCAGCATGACCACCTCGCCGTCGGCCGGGCCCAGCTCGGCATAGGCCACGTCCAGATCGCCAGCGACGACATGCTTGTTTGCCTCCAGCGGGGGCGGCGCGTGTGCGACCGCCACTGTCGGCGCAGGGACAGGCAGGGCAGCCGATGCGATGGCGGATGCAGAGGCCGCCAAGGCCATCGCCATGGCCAGCAGGGAGGCGCCGAATGACCGCGGCGAACGGGACAGCGGGAAAGAAGTAGTGTGCATGGTGCTCTCCGTTGACGTTCAGATGGCCCAGCCGCCATCAATGGTCAGGCTGGAACCTGTCATGTAGGCCGCTTCATGGCTGGCAAGCCAAGCGGCGAGTCCTGCGATCTCATCGGGCTGCCCAACCCTGCCGAGCGGATTGCGCTGCACCAGCTGGTCGACGAAATCGGCGGTGATGTCAGTGGCGATCGGGCCGGGCTGGATGTTGTTGATCGTGATCCGGCGCGGCGCCAGGTCCAGCGCCAGTTCGCGTACCAGGGTGGCCACGGCGGCCTTGGTCATCGCATACACGCTGCTGCCGACCCCACCGCTACGCACGGCGGTATTGCTGCCGATGGTGACCAGGCGACCGCCATCGTTCATGGCAGCGGCGGCGGCCTGCACGGCGAGGAACACGCCGCGCACGTTCACGGCCAGCATCCGGTCCAGCAGGTCGGTGGGAAAGCCGGCCAGCGGGCTGCCCTGGTAGATGCCGGCATTGACCACCGCCACCTGCAACGGGCCGAAGGTGTCCACCGCTTGTTTGACCGCTGACGCGATGGCCTGCGCATCGGCGCTGTCAGCCTGCAGGGCGATGGCCTGGCCGCCGTCGGCCTGGATCGCGGCGACCACTGCGGCGGCTTTCTCTGGCTGGGAGACGAAGGTCAGCACGACGGGGTGGCCCTCACGGGCCAGCCGCCTGGCAATGGCAGCACCAATGCCACGGGAGCCGCCGAAAACCAGCGCGGTGTTGGAACGGGGGGAGACGGTGGCATTCATGCAGATGTCCTCGGGGTAGGCGGCCAGCGGAGGGGCCGCCGGCGTTGGAGGCCATTCAACGCCCGCCCCGTATCCGGCAGGTGTCGGCGAACCCGGAGATTTGTCGCCTTTCCGCACCACAGCGGGGGTTGATACACAGTCATACAAATGGATGCCCCCGCGTTGGCGCTGGGCCGCGTTGGCGGCGATACCATGCGTCCACGGGCCCGCAGCGGGCCACCGATGGCCACCACGCGGAGCAGGCATGAGCACCCACACCGACCACATCCTGGTTGTCGATGACGACGCCGATATCCGCCAGCTGGTGGGCGACTACCTGCGCCGCAACGGCCTGCGCGTGAGCCAGGCGGCCGACGGGCGCGAAATGCGCGCCACGCTGGAGACCAGCGACGTGGACCTGATCGTGCTGGACGTGATGATGCCGGGCGAGGACGGGCTGTCGTTGTGCCGCAACCTGCGCGCCGGCAAGCACCGCGCCGTGCCGGTGGTGATGCTGACCGCGCGCGATGATGAAACCGACCGCATCATCGGGCTGGAAATGGGCGCCGACGATTACGTGGTCAAGCCGTTCTCCTCGCGCGAGCTGCTGGCGCGCATCACTGCGGTGATCCGGCGCGCGCGCATGCTGCCGCCGAACCTGCAGGTGAGCGAGGCCGCACGGTTGATCCGCTTCGGCAGCTGGCGGCTGGATACCAGTGCGCGGCACCTGCTGGATGAGGCCGGCACGGTGTATCCGCTCAGTGGCGGCGAGTTCCGCCTGCTGCGGGTGTTCATTGACCATCCGCAGCGCGTGCTCAACCGCGACCAGCTGCTCAACCTGACCCAGGGGCGCGACGCCGAACTGTTCGACCGCTCCATCGACCTGCTGGTCAGCCGCCTGCGCCAGCGCCTGGGTGATGGCGCGCGCGAACAGACCTTCATCAAGACCGTGCGCAGCGAAGGCTATGTGTTCAGCCAGCCGGTCGTACTGCTCGACGAGGACGCATGAACGCGGCCGTGCAACCCCGCAGGTTCTCCTGGTTGCCGCGCACGCTGGGTACGCGGCTGCTGCTGATCCTGGCGGCCGGCATGCTGCTTGCCCATGGCCTGTCGTTCGCGCTGCTTTTCCAGGAGCGCGCCACCGCCACGCGCGCGATGATGTTGAGCAACATGGAGGATGACGTGCCGCTCAGCGTGGCCCTGCTCGAGCATCTTTCACCGGCCGAACGCACGGCGTGGCTGCCGCAGCTGGAACGGCGCACCTACCGCTACCTGCTGCGTCCCGCACAGCGGGGCAGCGCGCTGGCCAGCGAGCGTGCACGCCAGGTGGCCGGGTTGATCGATGATTCGCTGGCACACCGCTATGCAGTGCGCCCGCGCGCGGTCTCGGCATCGCCCGAGCGCTACGAAGTGGAGCTGACCCTGGCCGATGGCCAGCCGTTGACCATCGAAGTCACGCCTTCGCTGCTTCCGATCGCGCGCTGGCTGCCCTGGGTGCTCGCCGCGCAGGTGCTGCTTTTGCTGGGCTGCGTGTGGCTGGCGGTGCGGCTTGCCACCCGCCCGCTGGTACGGCTGGCCGACGCCGCCGACCGCCTGGACGTGGCCGGGCAGGGCGATGCAATCAGCGAGCAGGGGCCGCAGGAAGTGGCGACCGCGGCACGCGCGCTGAACGCGCTGCAATCGCGCGTGGCCGCCCACGTCAGCGAACGCATGCAGATCCTCGCGGCGATCTCGCACGACCTGCAGACGCCGATCACGCGCCTGCGCCTGCGCATCGAATCGCTGGATGAGACGCCCGCGCAGGAGCGCCTGCTGGGCGATGTGACCCAGCTCAGCCAGCTGGTGCGCGAGGGCATCGATTACGCGCGCAGCGCGACCGTCGGCATGGGCACCCCAGTGCAGCTCGACCTGCCCGCGTTCCTCGACAGCGTGGTGGGCGACTACGAAGAGGTGGGCAAGCCGGTGCGGCGCGTGGACGGTGCCCAGGCCACGCTGCAGACCCACCCGCAGGTGCTGCGGCGGGTGGTGCAGAACCTGATCGACAACGCGCTGGCGTACGCCGGCACTGCCGACGTGGGTCTGACCGTAGACGCGCAGGGCGAGGTGAGCATTGATGTGATGGACCGCGGGCCAGGCATCCCCGAGGCGTCGCTGGCGGCCGTGCTGCAGCCCTTCCATCGGCTGGAGCCTTCGCGTGGCCGCACCAGCGGCGGCACCGGCTTGGGCCTGGCCATCGCCGACCAGCTCAGCCGGGCGCTGGGCGGGCGGCTGACCCTGGCCAATCGGGAAGGTGGCGGGCTGCGCGCAACCTTGGGGCTGCCCCCGCGATAAATGCTGCAGTGCGCACAAGGCTGGCGCTTGAATCGATCTAAACTGCCACCTCGATGATCTGGCATGGGAGGCAGGGCATGGGGGTTCGCAGCACGATGATGGTGGCCGCCGCACTGGCGGCAGCGGTTTCGTTTGGCGCGGTGGCCGCGCCGATGTCCGGCAACCCGATCCTGCCGGGATGGTATGCCGATCCGGAAGCGGCGGTGTTCGGCAAGACCTATTGGATCTTCCCGACCAGCTCGCGACCCTATGCCGAGCAGACCGCGTTCGACGCGTTTTCCTCGCCCGACCTGGTGCAGTGGACCCGTCATCCGGGGGTGCTGAAAATCGAAGCGGTGTCCTGGGCCAAAGAAGCGCTGTGGGCCCCGTCGGTGGTGGAGAAGGACGGAAAGTACTACTTCTTTTTCTCCGCCAACGACATCAAGAACGACAACGAAGTGGGCGGCATCGGCGTGGCCGTGGCCGACCGGCCCGAGGGCCCGTACCGCGACCTGCTGGGCAAGCCGCTGGTGGGTTCGTTCCATAACGGCGCCCAGCCCATCGACCAGTTCGTGTTCAAGGACGACGACGGCACCTGGTACATGCTCTACGGCGGCTGGAAGCACGCCAACATCGTGCGGCTGAAGGACGATTTCACCGGCATCGAGCCGCTGCCCGATGGCACGCTGTACAAGGAGATCACCCCCGCGCCGGAGTATGTCGAGGGCTCGCTGATGTTCAAGCGCGGCGGCCGCTACTACTACATGTGGTCCGAAGGCGGCTGGGGCGAGCCGGACTATTCGGTGGCCTACGCCATCGCCGACGCGCCCACGGGGCCGTTCAAGCGGATCGGCCGGATCCTTCAGCAGGACCCGGCCATTGCAACCAGCGCCGGCCACCATTCGCTCATCCATGCGCCCGACGACGACAGCTGGTACATCGTCTACCACCGGCGCCCGCTGGGGAAGACCGGCCGCAATGAACGTGCCACGGCCATCGACCGCATGGAGTTCGATGCGCAGGGGCACATCCTGCCCGTGAAGATGACCCACGAAGGCGTGCCGGCGCATCCGTTGCCCTGAGGCGGATGCCCTGCCTGCGACCGCCGCAGCCGGTTTATGGCAAAGTTGCCCATGGCTTACCCGCCATGGGTACAAGGAGAGCAGGGATGATGAACAGGAGTGTATGGGTGCTGGCGCTGGGCCTGATGGCCGGCACGGCAATGGCCGACAGCGTACGGTTCGGCAACAACCTGGTGAATTCGGGCGACAACGCGGGGAGGGTTACCCAGGTGGCCGGCAAGCCGGACCGGGTGATCCAGGAAGAAAGTGACCAGGGCGGAAACCTGGGCGAGCGCTGGGAGTATTACCAGTCGCGCAAGACCATCCAGATCGTTTTCCGGGACGGCCGGGTCACCGCCATCCGCGAAATCTTCAACTGATCACGCGCAGGGCGGACCATTCGTCCGCCAATGCGTCCAGCAGCCCTGCAATGTGCCATGCTGCATGCCATCTACAGGGAGCATGCCGTCATGGCCAAGGGTCTGGACAAGCAGAAAGAGCAGAAGAAGAAGCCTGCCAAGACTGCGAAGGAAAAGAAGGCGGAAAAGAACGAGAAGAAGAGCACGCGCGGTTTCGCACCGACCTGATCGCTTCCGTTCGCTTCACCCCCTTCACAACGTAGCCGACCCACCCCGGCAAGTACAAATACCGGTCTGGCAACCGTGCAAATTCGGTTTCGCGGCCGGCGCCGTCCAGCGATGATCACTGGCGGGTCTGCCGCAGCACCCTGCCCAACCGCAACCGGGTGACTCCGATGCCGTTGCTGAGCTTCACCGATTTCGACGCCTATGCGGACGCGCTTGCCGGCGTGGACGGTGTCTTTCGCGTGGTCGGGCCGGTGGTCCGCGAATGGACGGTGGACATCGTAGACGCCGGCGAGGTCATCGCCATGGTGGGCCAGGATGGTGCGCCGGCGATGTACAACGGACTAAGCCAGGCGGGAATCTATGTGGCCTACATATCACTGCCTGGCAGCGACGCGACCATGCAGGCGCACTCGACCTCCGACGATCAGTTCATCTGGTATGCCCCGCGCGGCGAGGTGCATGGCTATACCCGCAAGGCCTCCCGGTTCATCGCAATTGACATGGCGGAAGCTGCGGTGGTGCAGCGTGCGCGGGAAGTGGCCGAACTGTTTGACGACCATATAGACCGCACCTATGCAGTGACTGTCGGACGCGCCGAAACGGCGCCGATCATCACCCTGGTGACGCGGGCCTTGGCGATCCACCGGCAGAACCCGTCGGTGTTCGACGCGCCCAGCGTGCGCCGCTCGTTCAGTGGCCAGGTCATCCACGCGCTGCTGCGCTGCATGGTGCTGGCCAACCCCGAAGCCGTGCGGCGCACCCGAGGGCGGCCGACGTTGCCGCGCAACGAAATCATCCGTCTCAGCCTGGACCACATCCACAAGAGCATCCGGGGGGAGGCGGTGATCGGTGACCTGGTGCTGAGCGCCGGCACCTCGCAGCGCTCGTTGAGCCGCGCATTCGATGAAGTGTTCGGCATGGGGCCGCACCAGTACTTCATGCTGGAACGGTTGCATGTGATCCGCAAGGCGCTGCGCGAGGCCACCCCGGGCGACACCGTTACGTCGGTGTGCGCACGGTACGGGGTGTGGGACCAGGGGCGTTTTGCCGGCATGTACCACCGCACGTTCGGCCTGCATCCGTCGATGGAGCTGGCGGCGGCGCTGGACTCATGGCGGGCCAACATGGCCGGCCGAAGCAAGCGCTGAGGCGCCAGCTCTCTCGCTCAGCCGGCCCCGGCCAGCACCGCACGCACGCGCGTGGCCAGGGAATCGACGGTGAACGGCTTTCCGATCAGCTGCACGCCCGGGGCGATCACGCCATCGCGCTCCAGCGCGTTGCGGCTGTAGCCAGTGGTGAACAGCACCTTCAGGTCCGGACGGCGGCGCAGGGCCTCGTCGGCCAGCTGGCGCCCGTTGATTTCCGGCATCACCACATCGGTGAACAACAGCGCGATGGCCGGGTGGGTGTCCAGCAGCGACAGCGCCGTGGCCGCGCCTTCTGCGGCCAGCACGTCGTAACCCAGCGCGGTGAGCGCTTCCACCGAAAACTGCCGCACCACCGGTTCGTCTTCCACTACCAGGATCAACTCGCGGCCGCCGCCCGGCACGATGGCATCGCGCACCGCAGGCACGTACGCTGCCGCCGGTTCGGCGACCAGGCGCGGCAGATAGAGCCTCACCGTGGTGCCTTCGCCGGGCGTCGAGCACAGCTTCACATGGCCGGCAGACTGCTTCACGAACCCGTATACCTGCGACAGCCCCAGTCCGGTGCCCTGGCCGACCTGCTTGGTGGTGAAGAACGGATCGAATGCCTTGGCGATCACTTCCGGCGACATGCCGGCGCCACTGTCGGACACGGTGATCAGCACATACTCGCCGCTCGGAACCTCCGGATGCGCCGTGGCGTTGCCTGGATCGATCACGCAGTTGGCGGTCTCCACGCCCAGATGGCCGCCTCCGGGCATGGCATCGCGGGCGTTGACCGCCAGGTTGAGGATGACGTTTTCCAACTGATTGGCGTCGGCGAAGGTCAACCAAAGGTCGGCGGCCAGCACGGTCTGCAGGCGGATGCTGCCGCCGAGCGAATGCACGAACAGGTCGGACATGCCCACCACCAGCTGGTTGGCATCCACCGGTACCGGCTGCAGCGGCTGCTGGCGCGAGAAGGCCAGCAATCGCTGGGTCAGCTGTGCGGCACGGTTGGCGCCATCGATGGCCATGTCGATGTAGCGGTTGATGAGTGGATCGGCGTCGCCCAGGCGCAGCGACAACAGATCCAGCGGGCCGATCACCGTGGCCAGCATGTTGTTGAAATCGTGCGCGATGCCGCCGGTGAGCTGGCCCACCGCCTCCATCTTCTGGCTCTGCCGCAGCGCATCCTCCACCCGGGTGCGCTCGGCCACCTCTTCCAGCACGCGGCTTTCCAGGTGCTCGTTGAGTTCCTGCAGGCGCGCTTCGGCGGCCTTGCGCGCGGTGACTTCAATCGCCACGCCCACCACGCGCACGCAGCGGTCGCCCTCGAAATGGCCGCGCCCCTTGGCCGCAACCCAGCGCACCACGCCATCTTCCTTGCCGATGGTGCGGTATTCCACGTCGTAGAGCGCGCGCTGCGCCGGATCGGCGGCCGCCGCGAAGGCGGCGCTGGTGGCCTCGCGGTCGAGCGGATGCAGGCCGGCGTAGAAGTCACCCATGCCGACCTCGACATCGGCGGAGATCCCGAACATCGCCTTGGTGCGGGGCGGCCAGATCAGTACGTCGTGCACCAGGTCCACGTCCCAGAAGCCCATGTCGCCGGCTTCGGTGGCAAACCGCAGGCGTTCTTCGCTCTCTGCCAACGCCGCCTCGGCCACCTTGCGGGCGGAGAGGTCCAGCATCGCGCCGATCATGCGCAGCGGCTCGCCGTCCACGCCGCGCAGCACCGCACCGCGGTCGAGCACATCGGCGTAACTGCCGTCGCTGCGGCGGAAGCGGTACTCGCCGTACCAGACCGTGCCGTCGCTTTCGATCACCGCATGGATATCGGCATCGACGCGCGCCCGATCCTCCGGGTGGATGTGGTCGAGCCACCACTGCGCGTCGGTTTCCATCCGGTCATGGCCGAACAGATCGGCCAGTGCCTCGTTCCAGATCACCTGGCCGTCGGCCATGCGCCAATCCCAGATCGCATCGTTGGTGGCGCGCGCCGCCAGCCGGTAGCGCTCTTCGATTTCCTGATGGCGCGCTTCAGCGGCCTTGCGCTCGGTAATGTCCAGCGAGGTGCCGATCAGCCCGATCACGGTGCCGTCGGCATCGCGCAGCGGCGCCTTGGTCGACAGCCAGTGCGCGCGGCGGCCGTCGGGGAAATTGATTTCCTCCTCCAGCTGCTGGGACTGCCCGGTGGCCATGATGCGTTCGTCGGTCGCCATGACGGCGGCTGCCTGCACCGGATCATTCAACAGTTCGGCATCGGTACGCCCGACGTACTGCTCCGGTGGCAGGCCGATCAGTTCGGTGGTGCCGTGGTTGCCGATCAACAGCCGGCCTTCGCGGTCCTTGGCGTACACCACGCCCGGGGCAGCATCCACGAAGGAGCGCAACAACGTCTGGGCCTGGTCGCGCTCGCTCTCGATCTGGCGGCGCTCGTCGATGTCGATCAGCACGCCCTGGAACCCGGTAGCGCGCCCTTCGGCGTCCAGGTCGACCCGGCCGATCGCTTCTATCCAACGGTACTGGCCTTCGGCGTTGCGCGTGCGGTACTGGTGCGCGTAGCGGCCGCCACGCATCAGCGCCTCGCTGATGGCCGTTGCCAGATCGGCATGGTCATCCGGATGCACGGCCGACAGCACCTGCTCCAGGCGCAGCTCGCGGTGGGCGGCGCCAGGGTCCAGGCCAAACGCATGGGTCAGCGCCTCGTCGACGGTAAGCCGGTCGTGGGTCACGTCCCAGAACCACGTCCCCACGATCGCGCCGGCGGCAAGCGCCATTTTCACCCGCTCGGTGTCGCGCCCGCTGTGCTTGTCTGTGGGATCGGTAACGTTCAAAGAGGTCTCGCGGGCAAAGTGGGGCGTGCGCAGGCCGGCTAGATTATCTGATCGCGTGTAGCGACCATGAAGACCGATCCCCCCGGGCCGGGGCGCGAGCTGAAGCCTTCATCCCGGATCACCCAGTGCCGCGCGCCGCGCCCGGTAGACCTCCGGGGTCTGTGGCTTGACGAACAGCGCAACCAGCTCCGGGTACTCCTGTTTGACCGCGCGTTCGATACGGGTGATGCACGCCTCGATCTGCGGGGTGGTGCGGTCGTCTTCGAATTCGGCGCTCAGCATCGCCACGACCTGGTCCGGGCCCATCTGCATGGTGGTCACGCCGTTCGCGCTGCGCAGGTCGGCATCGGTGTTGGCCACGGCCATGATGCGTTGTGCCACGTGCGGGTGGGCCGGCTCGCCGACCAGCAGCCCCTTGGTCTCGCGTGCCAGAAGGAACGCGGTGGCGGCCAGGACGCCGGCGATGCACAGCGAGGCCACGCCATCGAGCACCGGCATGTCCAGCCACTGCGCTGCGGCCAGGCCGATGGCGGCGAACGCCAGGCCGAGCAACGCGGCGCTGTCTTCCAGCAGCACGGTGAAGGTGGTGGGGTCCTTGCTGCGCCGGAAGGCCTCGAAGTAGCCCTGTGACCCCTTGGTGGCGCGGAATTCGCGCAGTGCCACCCACCAGGAAATGCCCTCGAACACGAACGAGATGCCCAGCACCACGTAGCTCACCGTGTGGTTGGTGGCCGGTTCCGGGTGACGGATGTGCTGGATGCCTTCATACGCCGAGACCCCCGCGCCGGCCGCGAAGACCAGCAGGGCCACGATGAAGCTCCAGAAATACAGTTCACGCCCGTAGCCGAACGGGTGCAGGGTGTCGGGTTTCTTGTCGGCGCGGTGCAGGCCGTACAACAGCAGCAGTTCGTTGGTGGTGTCCACCAGCGAATGCACCCCTTCGCTGAGCATTGCCGAGCTTCCCGACAGCCCGGCGGCCACGAACTTGGCGATGGCGATGCACAGGTTGCCGACGAGCGCGGCGTAGACAACCAGACGGGAGCCGGACGGCTTGGCCATGTCAGCAGGGAACGCGATGGATCAGGAGCGCAGCGTGACCACCGGCGCGGCGGCGCGCAGC
>DGIP01000304.1:446-5775 GCA_002386405.1 Stenotrophomonas maltophilia | reverse complement strand
GGCTGCGGTCGTGCTCGCCGGACGGGGCTGCGAGGCGGCGGCTTCAGCCTGGGCGCTCGCGGCAGCGGCCGCTGCCGCGCTGCCTGCAGCAGCCGGCTCGCCACCACCGCTTTCCTGCGGCGTTCCGCTGCCCAGGAATTCCACCTGGATGCGACCGCCATCGCCGCCCTGCTCCGGCTGCACCGGCGGGCGGATCAGTGCCACCCACAGCAGCAGCAGGGCGAACATGACGTGCAGCAGCACGCTGATGACCGCCGAGGTCCAGCGCATCCAGCGCTGGTCGCGCGGGGCCGGGTCCCAGGTCTGCCAGAGCAGGCGCCGCAGCGACTGCACGAAGCCCAGCGCCGGCAGCCGGCCGGGGGAGCCCGGCAACGGGCGCTGGATCAGTTCGGCAATGACTTCGGTCGAACGGAACGGACGCGGCAACGGGGTCAGCGCGC
Source organism: Stenotrophomonas maltophilia (assembly GCA_002386405.1). Taxonomy (GTDB): domain Bacteria; phylum Pseudomonadota; class Gammaproteobacteria; order Xanthomonadales; family Xanthomonadaceae; genus Stenotrophomonas; species Stenotrophomonas maltophilia_AD. The sequence continues at coordinate 5,335 of DGIP01000304.1, read as the reverse complement.
GCAGCCACAGGCCCCACCCGTAGGGAAGGCCAGTGGTTTTTTCAACGATGCGTTTATCCGGCTGGCGCGCCAGCAGCCAGTCGAGGATGTCGTCAGCCCGGCGCAGTGTCACGCAGGCCGATCAGGCAGCCGTGCCGCGGGGAATGTACGGCGCGTGACCGCTGTCGTGGTCGGTCGCGTCACGTACCGCGGTGATGCCGGGCACGCGGCCCATCAGGGTCTTCTCGATGCCCTGCTTGAGGGTCACGTCGGCCATGCCGCAGCCCTGGCAGCCGCCACCGAAACGCAGCAGCACCACGCCATCGGCAGAGACTTCCTGCACCGCGACCTTGCCGCCGTGCGAGGCCAGCTGCGGGTTGACTTCGTTTTCCACCACCCAGCGCACGCGTTCGACCAGCGAGGCCGAATCGGCCGGGGCTTCGCCCTTGATCTTCGGCGCCTTGATGGTGAGCTGCTGGCCGCCGGTGGCATTGGTGACGATGTCGATGTCGGCGCCATCCATCCAGCCCACGCTGTCGGACGCCACGTACAGGGTGAAGCCGTCGCAGTCCACCGCCCACTCGTCGCCGAGCAGGTCGGCCGGTTCGGCGAACTCCAGCCGGGCGTCGGCGCGCGGGGTGCCGGCGTCCACGGCGCTGAGGCGCACGCCCATGCCGGGCACGGCTTCGCGCTCGATGAGCTTGCGGAAATAGGTCTGGGCAGTGTCGGAGATCTGGATCATGCGGCTATTCTAGCGGCTTACATGTTATGCGCTCATTCGGTTTATACACCGTCCGGCGCATTGTTCAGGCATACACGAGGTGGAGGATTTCATGGCCGACCTGATTCCGCTGGCGCAGGCCCGTTGCGTACCGCGCAAGGGCAGCGACCACAAGCTGGGCGAAGCCCGGATAGCCGAGCTGCTGCCGCAGGTTCCCGGCTGGGAGCTGGCCGAACAGGGCCAGGCCCTGACCCGGACCTTCCGCTTCGCCGACTACTACAAGACCATGGCGTTCGTGAACGCCCTGGCCTGGGTGGCGCACGCCGAAGACCACCACCCGGACCTGGGAGTGCATTACGACCGTGCCGTGGTGCGCTTTTCCACCCACGACGTGGGCGGGTTGAGCGAGAACGACTTCATCTGTGCAGCCAAGGCTTCGGGCCTGACGGAGTGATTTTGATGAACATTCAGATACGCGTGGCGGTGTCCGCAGCGGTACTGGCCCTTGCCGGGTGCGGTGGATCTTCGCAGCCGGCGGCGCCGGTGGCGGCGCCTACCGAGGTGGCCGCGGTGAAGACGCCGCCGCCGGTGTACCCGATCGAGCTGGCCTGCCAGGCCATTGGCGGCACCACCACGCTGAAAGTGGTGGTGGGTGCCGACGGCAAGCCCGGCCAGGTGCAGCTGGTGAGCGGCAGCGGCAACGCGCAGCTTGATGAGCAGGCACAGAAGGCGGTGGAAGGCTGGCAGTTCAAGGCGGCCACCCGCGCGGGCCAGGCCGTGCCCACCACCATCCAGGTGCCGGTGAGCTTCAACCCGCCGCAACCCAAGCCGGACGAGTGCTTCGCGGTGGAAGAGCGCCTGCGTCGCGGCGGCTGATCCCCCCTCCGCCAGCACACGCCAGCCCCTACCCCCACCCTGATCGCACCGGTCTTCCCTGCCCGCTGCACGCCCACCCGGGCGTGGCGGCGACGGGGCGGCCGTGGTGCGTTACCCGTGTAAAGGACGCTGCGGCGCATGCTGGAAATTAGCAATGAAAACGTATGGGTCGCCCTGCTGGTGACCCTGGCTGCCGGCCTGGCCACCGGCCTGGGCAGCCTGATGGTGTTGTTCTCGCGCCGCCCCAACCCCCGCCTGCTCGCTTTCGGCCTGGCCTTCGCCGGGGGCGCGATGGTGTTCGTGTCGCTGACCGAGATCCTGACCAAGGCGATCGATTCGTTCACCATGGCGTATGACGCCCGCGTGGGCTACGCCTACGCCACGGGGGCGTTCCTGTGCGGGGTGCTGCTGATCGTGCTGATCGATCACCTGATCCCGAATCCGCACGAGAGCCTGGACAAGCAGGACCCGATGTTCCGGGAGAACAACAAGGCCTACATCAAGCGGGTGGGCCTGCTGACGGCGGTGGCGATCACCGCGCACAACTTCCCGGAAGGCCTGGCCACGTTCTTTGCGACGCTGGAGAGCCCTTCGGTGGGCATGCCGCTGGCGTTCGCGATCGCCATCCACAACATCCCCGAGGGCATCGCGATCGCGGTGCCGGTCTATTTCGCGACCCAGAACAAGTTCTATGCGTTCGGCGCCAGCCTGCTGTCGGGCCTGGCCGAGCCGATCGGGGCGGCGATCGGGTACGTGCTGTTGTCCGGGGTGCTGAACCACGCCACGTTCGGCTGGGTGTTCGGGCTGATCTCCGGGGTGATGGTGTTCCTGGCGCTGGATGAGCTGCTGCCAGCGGCCAAGCGGTACGCCAAGGGCCATGAGACGGTGTACGGCCTGGTGGCCGGCATGGCCAGCCTGGCCATCAGCCTGGTGTTGTTCAAGTGGTAGGGCGTACCGACCAACGGTCGGTACCTACCGCGGTCCAACCACGGTAGGCGGCGACCGTTGGTCGTCGCGCATCACCCCAACCAGTCCAACCACGGTAGGCGGCGACCGTCGGTCGTCGCGCATCACCCCAACCGGTCCAGCCACGGAAGGCGGCGACCGTTGGTCGTCGCGCATCACCTCAACCGGTTCAACGCCTCGGTCAGCTCTTCGGCCAGCGGCGCGTTGAGCAGATACGGGGTCTTGCCGGCGTCCAGCGAGAACTCCAGCGAGGCGGCGTGCAGGAACAGGCGTTTCAGGCCGATCTGGTCACGAAGCCGCTTGTTGACGTCCGGATCGCCGTACTTGTCGTCACCGGCCACCGGGTGCCCCAGGTGCTGGGCATGCACGCGGATCTGGTGGGTCCGGCCGGTTTCGATGCGGACTTCACAGAACGAATGGCCGCCCTTGCGCTCCAGCACGCTGAAGTGGCTGATCGATTCCTTGCCGATCGCATTCACCTGTACGTGGCGCTCGCCGCCCTGGCGCAGGCCCACGTGCAGCGGGGCGTCCACGGTCATGGTGCCATCGGGCATGCGCCCCACCAGCAGGGTCAGGTAGCGCTTGCGGATGCCGGCGCCGTGGTCTTCACGCAGCAGCGCCTGCAGTTCGCTGAGCGCCGACCGCTTCTTGGCCACGATCAGCAGGCCCGAGGTGTCCCGGTCCAGCCTGTGCACCAGCTCCAGGGTCTTGCCCGGGCGCAATGCGCGCAGGGTCTCGATGGCGCCGAAGCTGATCCCGCTGCCGCCATGGCTGGCCACGCCGGAGGGCTTGTTCAGGGCCAGCAGGCGCTCGTCTTCGTAGACGATGGCGTCTTCCAGCCGCTTCATGAACGCGGACGGCGGACCGGCCTTGTCTCCCTCTTCGGTGAGACGAACCGGTGGCACGCGTACTTCGTCGCCCTCCACCAGTTTGCGTTCGGCCTTGGCGCGGCCGCCGTTCACACGGACCTGGCCGCTGCGCACGAGTTTGTAGACCAGACTGCGCGGGGCACCCTTCAGCTGGCCGAGCAGGAAGTTGTCCAGGCGTTGCCCGGCACGGTCGGCCGGGACAGTCAGGAGACGGACGCTGGTCTTGCCTTCAGCGGCTTTGGGGGACGGCACGGTATCGGTCATTGGCCTTTTATTCTGTTACACTCGGCAGGCGAGATAAGGGATTGATTTCGTTGGAAGTTGCTCTGGGCCAGAAGCCCGACTTCCCTCGATTCCGGCACAGTGCGCAGCCACCGCCCCCGGGGCGGCCATGTTAGCGGCTCACCGGCAGTCCCGGCCATCGCCGGATGCCTGACAAGCGTCTGCGCTGAAAAAATGTCCCTGTGGCGCTCCAGCCTGTCTGAAAGCTGCCTCCGGCCCGCAACACCCAAACCAAAACAAAATGAAGCGCTCCCGCGGCCTGCCGTGGTGTTGTAGCGCTGGAAGCCCAAGCCGCCCTCCCCGCGCATGCGCGATGGGCGTGCAAGCGTGACCAGAAGCGAAACCCCATGGCGTTCCGCGCGGTAGCAGCGCGCGAGGAACGCAATATGAAGCGAATGCTGATCAACGCCACGCAGGCTGAAGAGCTGCGGGTAGCCATCGTGGATGGCCAGACGCTGTACGACATCGACATCGAACAGCCGTCCAAGGAACAGAAGAAGTCGAACATCTACAAGGGCCGCATCACGCGCCTTGAGCCGTCGCTGGAAGCGGCCTTCGTGGAATACGGTGGCGAACGCCACGGCTTCCTGCCGCTGAAGGAAATCTCCCGCGATTACTTCCAGGCCGGGGTCGACCACAACAAGGCCGGCATCCGCGAGCTGCTGCGTGAAGGCCAGGAAGTGGTGGTCCAGGTCGACAAGGAAGAGCGTGGCAACAAGGGCGCCGCCCTGACCACGTTCATCTCCCTGGCCGGCCGCTACATGGTGCTGATGCCGAACTCGCCCACCGCCGGTGGCGTGTCGCGTCGCATCGAGGGCGAAGACCGCGCCGCGCTGAAGGAAGCGCTGGACAAGCTGAACATCCCCGACGACATGGGCGTGATCATCCGCACCGCCGGCGTCGGCCGCGATGCCGAAGAGCTCCAGTGGGACCTGGACTATCTGCTGCAGGTCTGGAAGTCGATCGCCGAAGCGGCGCTGACCAAGCCGGCCCCGTTCCTGATCTACCAGGAATCGCGCCTGATCGTGCGCGCCCTGCGCGACTACCTGCGCGCCGATGTGGGCGAGATCCTGGTGGACACCCAGGAGCTGTACGACACCGCCCGCGAGTTCATGCAGCAGGTGATGCCGCAGACCCTGCGCAAGCTCAAGCACTACACCGACGACATTCCGCTGTTCAACCGCTTCCAGATCGAA
>DGIP01000304.1:0-216 GCA_002386405.1 Stenotrophomonas maltophilia | reverse complement strand
TTCAACCGCTTCCAGATCGAATCGCAGATCGAAGGCGCGTATGAGCGCAATGTCCGCCTGCCGTCGGGCGGCTCGATCGTGGTCGACCAGACCGAAGCGCTGACCGCCATCGACGTGAACTCCTCGCGCGCCACCAAGGGCAGCGACATCGAGGACACCGCGTTCCAGACCAACCTGGAAGCGGCCGAAGAAGTGGCCCGCCAGCTGCGCCTGCGC
>DGIP01000220.1:435-35587 GCA_002386405.1 Stenotrophomonas maltophilia | reverse complement strand
GCTGGCCTGCACCTGCAGCGCGCCCGGCTGACCCGGCACCGGCCGCACATCGCGGCTGATCATGCTGAAGGCGGCCGGTTCCTGCCAGGCCGGCAGGCTGCAGCGCAGCACGCTGCACAGCCCCGCTATCCACGGCCGGCTGCCGGCATCGGCGGCCAGGCGCGCGCGGTCGGCAACGGCGATCTGCAGCGACAGCAGCACGACCAGGCCGCCCACCAGCGCCCACTGCCAACGCGGCGTGGGCGGCGCGCGTTCGGGTGCGCGCATGAAACTGGGCGCGGGCGAGGCAGCAACGTTGGGCTCGATGGCCTCGACCACTGCGACCGGAGCGGGGTCGGTGTCCGCTTCGGTCTGCTCGATGTCCTCCACGTACGCCTCGGCAACACCGGGATTGTCCTCGTTGTTGTCCACCTCGCTGTCCGGGGCGACCTCGTCGACCGCCTCGGGCGTGGGCTCGGTGGACGCACGCAGGAACGTGGCCAGGGGACGTCGCGGTGGCGGGGTCGGTTCGGTCATCGCGTCATTCAAGCACGGCGCACGCCGGTGATGCGCATCCAGTCGTCGTCGCGTGCGACTTCAAGCTGTTCGAACCAGGCCGCGTAACGCACCACCAGTTCGTCTTCCTGGCCGTGCAGGATGCCCGACAGCGCAATGCGGCCGCCCGGCGCCACGCGCGTGGCCAGCACTTCGGCCAGCGCATCGAGCGCCGAGGCCAGGATGTTGGCCACCACCACCGGGTAGGTGGCCTGCGGTTCGTCGGCCGGCAGGTACACCTGCATGCGGTCCTGCAGCGCGTTGCGCTCGGCGTTGTCGCCCGTGGCGAGTACCGCCTGCGGGTCGTTGTCCACGCCCACCGCCCTGGCCGCGCCAAGCTTGAGCGCGGCCAGCGCCAGGATGCCCGAGCCACAGCCGAAATCCAGCACGGTCTGCCCGGCCAGCGCGCCTTCGGTGGCCAGCCCATCCAGCCAGCGCAGGCACAGCGCGGTGGTCGGGTGGGTACCCGAACCAAACGCCAGGCCCGGGTCCAGCCGCACCACGGCGGCATCGGCGGCCTGGGCGGCTTCGGGCAATTCGTGGTTCCACGGCACTATCCAGGTGCGGTCGCCGAACGCCATCGGCTGGAACTGGTCCAGCCAGGCGCGTTCCCAATCCTCGTCCTGCACCGCGCGGAAGCTCGTAGTGCTCCATTCCAGGCCCGGGTCGAAGGCCTCCAGTGCGGCCAGCAGCGCCAGCGCATTGGTATCGGCGGGGAACAGGGCGCTCAGCACCAGGTCGTTCCACAACGGGGTTTCGCCCACGCCCGGTTCCAGGATGGCGCGCTCGTTGCTCGTATCGGCATCGGCGTCGAGCAGGGTCACCGCCAGCGCGCCCACGTCGTCCAGCGCATTTTCATAGCGCGGCTGGGTGGCTTCGGTGCAGTGGAGGGTGAGTTCCAGGAACGGCATGGGCGGTAAGGACCTGCGGAAAACGGTGAATGCTAGACGATTGCGGGCGGTCACGGCGGCGCCCGTCTCATAAGTCGGTGAGAAGCGACGCGATGGCGCGTTAAGACAACAGGTTACGCCATTGCTAAACTCCGCATCCTGCTGCCTGACTCTATCGAACCGGTTCCGCTGAATGGCCCTCGCGCCCACGCTCAAAACCTGGCTGCTGGTGGTACCGGCCCTGGCATTGCTGGGGGTGGTGGGCTACCGCGCGGGCGGTCGTGCGCTGCAGGCCGACCATGCACCGGCGGCAGTGAGTGAACTGCAGGTCGGGGCGGGTTCGGCCGCGCCGCTGCAGGCACAGCAGCTGGCCCGCCAGTTGCTGGCCAATGAGCGCAGCACCGCAGTGCCGTCGGGTCTGCCGCTGGACATCCGCGCCGATATCGAAGGCGACACCGACCTGTTCGCCTATGCCCAGCGCCTGCGCCTGCAGGCCGCCAATGGCAATGCCGAAGCGGGCTGGATGGTCAGCCGGGTGTACGACTACTGCGCCATCTATGCGATGGACCCGGGTGGTTACCAGCTCGACAACAACGTGCTCACCGGGCTGGGCATGAACGCATCTTCGCCGATGGTGCAGGCGCGCGAGCGCGTGGCGCGGCGCTGCGCCGGTTTCGTTTCCAGCGACGGCCTGGGCCGTTCGTTGATTGTTTCCCAGCGGGTGCTGGCCGCACGCGCCGGCAACCTGGCCGCCGAAGCGGCGCTGTTCGCCGACGGCCAGCCGCTCAAGGACAGCCCCGAATATCGCCGCGACCTGGTGGAGCGGGTGATGGACTCGCGCGATCCCGAGGCGTACATGGCCATTTCCACCGCCATGGGCCAGCGCGCCAGCGGGGATGGCGCGCTGCAGGGCCTGGTGGCGGGCGACCAGTTCAGCGAACTGGCCTGGCGGCTGGCCGCGTGCGAACTGGGCATGGCGTGCGGGCCAGACAGTGTGTTGATGAACAATTTCTGCGCGAACGGAGGGATCTGTTCGCAGGACGGTGGGCAGGACTTCGCCACTTTCGTGTATGACGCTGCGGTTTCGCGGCAAGGTGCGGGGAAAATGAAAACGTTGGTTGAGCAGTTGATCAAGCGGAGCAAACGGTCATGAATTATCGTCGATTCGTGCATGGCGCCAAATTCTGGTTCTGGGTGGCGTTGTTCGTGGCGTATTCGGCCGGTGCCGTTGGCCTGGTGATGATCGACACCTACGATGACCGCTATCGGAAGTTGTCGAAGGTGACCCTGACCTCGGTGAAGGCGCAGGAAGACGTGCGCCGCGCCGGTGCCAGCCAGGTGGCCGCGGTGTACCGCGCGCAGAGCGGCATGCCGTTCGCCTCGTTGCCGGCGGGCAGCACCTTCCAGGTGGTCTGGCCGGACGGCTCGACCGAAACCATGGTGATCGTCGACCCGACCTCGTCGCTGGGCGTGGCGCCGGTCAAGGACACCCAGATCACGGCAGCCGACACCCGCCGTTGATGCAGGCGCCTGGCACCCTGGCGCCGGGCCTGCCGCATCTGGTGATCCTGCCGGGGCTGGATGCCACCGGTACGCAGCACGCGGCGTTCTGCGCCGCCCTGCACGCACAGGGCATCGCCACCACCGTCATTGCCTATCCGGTCGACCGCGCGCTCGATTACGCCGCGCTCGACGCGTTCGTGCGGCAGGCGCTGCCAACCACCCTCCCTTATGTGCTGCTGGGTGAGTCGTTCTCCGGCCCGCTGGCGCTGGCCATTGCCGCGCAACCCCCGCCGCTGCTGCGCGGATTGATCCTTTCAACCACCTTCGCGCGTTCGCCGTGGCGCTCACTGCGCGCGGTGCAGTCGCTGCTGTACCGCGCACCGGTGCGGCTGCTGCCGATGCCGTTGCTGTCCTGGTGGCTGTTGGGGCGCTGGAGCACGCCCGCGCTGCGCAATGCGCTGGCGTCGGCCTTGGCGAAGGTGGACGACACCGTGCTGCGCACGCGCGCGGTGGCCGCCATCGGGGTGGATCGCAGCATCCATGCCGCGCGGCTCGGCGTGCCGACCATGTGCCTGCACGCGCGCAACGACCGGCTGCTGCCGGGCTACTGCCAGCGGCACCTTTCCCGCGTCCTGGCAGCCCCGGTCGTGCGCTGGATGGAGGGTCCGCACCTGTTGCTGCAGGCGCGTCCGCAGGCTGCTGCCGATGAAGTCAGCCGGTTCCTGAAGACGCTGGCCTGAGTCGCGCTTCATCGATCAATTGCGTCTATCGCAGACGCGATCCCGGTAGGGAACTTCGCTTGGACAGGACGGCGCGGCTTCGATCTCATCGGGCTCGCCATTCTCACTGGGTCCCCCATGCCAACCACCGCAGCCGACCATCGGCATGCCGCCGGTCGCTTCCATGCCCGCGCCCCCGTCAGCGCCGTTTCGCCCCGCCCGCTGGACACCACCGTTATCCGCCGGGTGGAGACGCCCGTGCAAGGCCTGGCGGCACTGCTGATGGTGACGAACGCAGCGGCCATGCCGATCGCGACGTCGCGACCCTCTGTGGTGCGCGAAGGTGCGCCATTGACGCCAGATTGTATTCCGGTGCCCATCTCGCCCAGCCTGCCCGGCGTTCTGCATGGTGTGGCCGGGTTGCTGCGCAGCCCGGTGACGGAGGTGTTCACCGATGCGCGCACCACCTGGGAGCGCCACCGGGGCGTGCGCTGCGCGCCGCCCTTGAGCACCGGCGTGCGTGCCCTGCTGCAGGTAGGCGATGCAGTGAGCACCATCGCCGAGACCGCGCTGCTGGGCGCTCGTGGCGTGTTCGGCATGCAGGAGGTGGCTGCCGTACTCGACCTCGGCGCTGACGCGCTGGAACGCCGCCCGCTGGACCGCGCCGAGCTGGCCAACGTGGTGATGGCGCTGGATGGCGTGCGGGGGATCGAGTCCGGCGCGGCGGTGGTGCGCGAGGCGGATGAAGGGCGGGTGGGCGCGGCACAGGGCTCCGGCGAGGGCGAAACGTCGCACGTTGAACCGCTGCGCCGGGGCATGGCGATCAGTCAAAGTACCGCCGAACTCCACGACGGACACATCCAGGTACGTTTCGAGGGCGCCGATCGCGCGCTGTCCATCAGCGAGGGCGGGCTGCAGGTGCGGACCGACACCGGCAACGTTCCCGTGCGGTTCGATACGGCAACGTGGGGCTGGGTACGTGCCCCGGCCGTGCAGGCGGTGGTACCCCGGGTCACACGCGCAGACAGTTCCATCCCGCTGTTCGACGACGTGGCATTGCAGGTCGCCGGGCAGGCGCCCCTGGACCACGTACGCCTGCGCCTGGATCTGATGGGGCCGGACGGCATCCTCTATTACCAGAACCTCGCCGGCGATCGCGCGGGCAATGCCGTGTGCGTTGATGGCCGTTACTATCCCGCAACGCTGGATGATTCGCTGGGCCTGCGTATCGGCCACCTGGAACTGGTCAAGCGCGACGGCATCTATCAGCTGCGCGAGGCCGCACCACGACCGGTGCGCACGCTGCGCTGCCGGCGGGCACCGGGCGAGGCCTGTGCCACGCTGGCACCCGAATTCTCGGCGGAACTATCGGCCACGCTCCAGACGCACCACGGGCAGGCGCTCAACGCTCATCAGGCGCGGCGGCGCGGGATCGTCGCCGATGTGAGCCGGCCGGGCTGGTACATGAGCCGCCAGGGCAACCGCCTGCGCCACTACCTGCAGTTCAACGAGCGCTACTTCCGGGTACGCCTGCGCCAGGTGGACGAACACACCCAGCGCATTTCGGTGTACCTGCCGCGCGGCGCCGGAGCCGGCCGCCTGCACCGCCGTGGTCACCCGGCCCAGCACATCGTCGACATGCGCCAGGCCATTCCGGCACAGGAGCACCGCTTCATGACCCAGGCCGAGTTCAACGTGGAATATCGCGGCATGCCCAGCCTGGAAGCGGCGCAGGTGTATGAAAGTGCGGTGGCGCAGAACGCGCGGCTGCGGTTGAGCCAGCTGCAGCGCGCCGCCCTCCGCAGCTACCTCACCTGGCGGCGCCGCTCCATGGACGATTTCCTGCAGTACGGCAGCCTGCAGCCGGTGTTCCGCGATTCGGAGCAGGCGGTGGCGCGCATCAACCGCGCCCTGGCGCGCATTCCGCCGCATGCCGGCCGGGTGTACACCGCGTTGGCGCTGGATGCCGCGCAGTTTGCCGGCCTGCAGGAAGGGCAGACGCTGTACAGCCGCACGTTCCTGGTGGCCAGCGGCGACCGCGGGCGTGCCGTGCATGCCGCCGCTGCAGCCAGCAGCAACAGCGTGCAGGGGGCCACCATCCTGGTGACCCTCGCCATGCGCCAGCATGCCCATCCCACCGGGCTGCTCTCGCTGCAGGACGAAGCGCAGGTGATGATCGGCAACAACGTTCTTTTCAAGGTCGTCGCCAAGGCACCCGGTGAGCTGCACCTGGAAGAACTGGGCGCGGGACGGCAGGCCATGGGGACCCTCGGCGCCCAACCCCTGCTGGCCATCCCCTTGCGGGATTGAAAAACGCGGAAAGCAGAAAGGCGGGCAATGCCCGCCTTTCCGTTCAACCCACCACCAGCAGGATCAGGTCAATGCAATCGACTTGTTCTTGCGCTCGGCCAGGCGCTTCTCCAGGTAGTGGATGTTCTGCCCACCGGCCTGGAAGCCCTTGTCACGCATGATGCGCTGCTGCAGCGCCACGTTGGTCTTGATTCCGTCCACCACCATCTCGCTCAGCGCCACGCGCATGCGCGCGATGGCGGTTTCACGATCCGGCCCGTGCACGATCAGCTTGCCGATCATCGAGTCGTAGTTCGACGGCACGCGGTAGCCGGCGTAGATGTGCGTATCCACGCGTACACCCGGACCACCCGGGGGGTGGAACGCGGTGATCTGGCCCGGGCTCGGCACGAAGGTTTCGGCATCTTCGGCGTTGATGCGGCATTCGATCGCATGGCCGGTGAGCACCACATCGCTCTGCTTGATGCTGAGCTTGTGGCCGGCGGCGATCTTCAGCTGCTCCACCACCAGGTCGATACCGGTCACCATTTCGGTTACCGGGTGCTCTACCTGGATGCGGGTGTTCATTTCGATGAAGTAGAAGCGGCCGTCTTCGTAGAGGAACTCGAAGGTGCCCGCGCCGCGGTAACCGATGCGCACGCACGCTTCGGTGCAGACCTTGCCGATCTCTTCGCGCTGTTCGGCGCTGATGCCCGGTGCCGGCGCTTCTTCCACCACCTTCTGGTGGCGGCGCTGCATGGAACAGTCGCGTTCACCCAGGTGGATGGCGTTGCCCTGGCCATCGGCCAGCACCTGGATTTCCACGTGGCGCGGATTCTCCAGGAACTTCTCCATGTAGACCTCGCCATTGCCGAACGCGGCCTTGGCCTCGCTCTTGGTGGTTTCAATGGAGGTCTTCAGCGAGGCCTCGGCATGCACCACGCGCATGCCGCGCCCGCCGCCGCCACCGGCCGCCTTGATGATGACCGGGTAGCCGATCTCACGGGCGATCTTGGTGTTGGCCACGATGTCTTCGCCCAGCGGGCCGCCCGAACCGGGCACGCACGGCACGCCGGCGGCCTTCATCGCGCGGATCGCTTCGACCTTGTCACCCATCATGCGGATAGTGTCGGCCTTGGGGCCGATGAAGATGAAGCCGGATTCTTCCACGCGCTCGGCGAAGTCAGCGTTCTCCGACAGGAAGCCGTAACCCGGGTGGATGGCCTGGGCATCGGTGACTTCCGCCGCGGCGATCAGTGCCGGAATGTTGAGGTAGCTCTGCGGCGACGGCGCCGGACCAATGCAGACCGACTCGTCGGCCATGGCCACGTGCTTGAGGTTGCGGTCGACCGTGGAATGCACGGCCACCGTGCGGATGCCCAGGGTATGGCACGCGCGCAGGATGCGCAGCGCGATCTCCCCTCGGTTGGCAATAACGACTTTGTCGAGCATGGACGGATCCTTAGCCGATCACGAACAGCGGCTGGTCAAATTCGACCGGAAGGCCGTTTTCAGCCAGGATGGCCACGATGGTGCCGGAAGCATCGGCTTCGATCGGGTTGAACATCTTCATCGCTTCGATGATCGCCAGCGTTTCGCCAGCCTTGACCTGCTGGCCGATGGTGACGAAGGCCGGCTTGTCCGGTGCGGACGAGGTGTAGAACGTGCCGACCATCGGCGAGCGCAGCACGTGGCCGTCCGGCAGCGCCGGGCCCGGCTTGGCGGTACCGCCGGTGGAGGCTTCGGTCGGCGACTGCATCGGCATCGCCTGGGCGGCCGGCTGGGCCGGGGCCGGGGCCATCATCATCTGCGGCTGGGCCTGCACCATGCCGTAACCCGACACCGGGGCGCGCGACAGGCGGACGGATTCTTCGCCTTCCTTGATTTCGATTTCGGCGAGGTTCGACTCTTCCAACAGGTCGATCAGCTTCTTGATTTTGCGGAGATCCATAGGGGCCTCTGGTGTTTGATGTCAGTGTGGTGGGAAGCGCGGAGCGCTCGGGTCAATGGGGTGTCAGGCGGCGGCCAGCCGCACCAGCGCCGCGTCCATCGCGTAGCGGTAGCTGTCGGCGCCAAAGCCGCAGATCACGCCGACCGCCTTGTCGCTGAAGTAGCTGTGCTGGCGGAACGGTTCGCGGGCGTGCGGGTTGGACAGGTGGATCTCGATGAACGGCACATCCACCGCCGCCAGCGCATCGCGCAGGGCGACCGAGGTGTGGGTGAACGCGGCCGGATTGATCAGGATGAAGGTGGTACCGTCGGTACGGGCAGCCTGTACCCGGTCCACCAGCACGTGCTCGGCGTTGGACTGCAGGCTTTCCACCACGTGCCCGGCGCCCTGCGCCTGGGCCAGCAGGGCCTGGTCGATCTGCGCCAGCGTGGTGTGCCCATACACGCCCGGCTCGCGCGTACCGAGCAGGTTGAGGTTGGGGCCATGCAGGACCAGCAGTTTCGCCATGGGTGCCGAGGAATAGGAAAGGGCGGAGTCTGGCGGAACCGGTGGATCGTGTCCAGTTCGGCGAAGTTACGCGCGTTTCAATCGTGTGTTTGAATTCGCGGCACACCGCTTGGCGCGCAGGGGATGTCGCATCTCGACCGCCGCTGAACCGTGCGCTATGGTCGGCTGAAACCCGAGGAGAGCCACCCATGCAACGGAGTGCAGTGCTGGTGTTGTGCCTGATGGCTGCCGGTGCAGCCCACGCCCGCCCGCCGGAGCCGGTGGAGCTGCTCAAGTCGGTGCCGCCCACCTGCGTGGCGGAGCGGTTCGGCCGGGTCACTGTAGAGCTGGGCAGCAAGGAGCCCAACCAGCGCACCGGCATGAACCCCTCGCCGGTGAGCTACAGGAAGGCGTTCGCAAAGCTGCAGAAGGAAGCCGGCGAGCTCGGCGGGCATGCCGTGGTACTGCGCGGCCATCAGGCCGATTTCTATGCCAAGAACGCCCGCCCCGTTCGCCTGCCGACGTTTCTCCAGCTGAGCGGGGACGTGGTCAACCTCAAACCGGACCTGGAGGGCTGCCGTATCGTCGCCCTGGATGCGGAGCAGTTCGCGCAGGATGCATTGGAGCGCGAGGGCGAGAAGGTGACGCTGCACAATACGACCGTCTACTGACGGTCGTTTCGACTGCGGCAGGTTCAGCTGGCGACAGGTCGCGCGGCCGGATCCAGCGCCGCCATCCACGCTTCCGCGTCCGCGCCTGCGGCAATGCGCATCGGTGCGGCAGGGTCGGTTACTGCGCGCCATACGGCGTCGGCGACGTCCGATGCGTGGGTAATCGGCCCGCTGCTGTCGCGGAAGCTGGCAATCACGCCGGCCACCAACGGGCCATACGCTGGGTGGTCCACGCCGCCCAGATGGATGCCTGCATTCGCGCCGAACCGGGTGGTGGGCGAGCGACCGGGCAGCACCAACCGCACCCGCACGCCGAACGGCTCCACCTCGAGGGCAAGCGATTCGGTGAAGGCATTCACTGCGGCCTTGCTGGCGGTGTACACGCCTACGAGCGGCAGCGCCTTGATGGTCACCGTGGAGGTCACGTTGACGATCACGCCCGCGCCGCGTTCGCGCAGTTGCGGCAGCACCGCCTGGGTGACGGCCAGCGTGCCCAGCGTGTTGGTGTCGAACAACGCCCGCGCGGTTTCCATGGGGGTCAGCTCGACTGGAACCGGGGCGCCGAAGCCGGCGTTGTTGACCAGCGCATCAATGGGCCCGGCTTGCGCAACCGCAGCGGCGATGCTGTCCGGATCGGTGACATCCAGTGCCAGCACGCGCAGGCGGTCCGAGGCGGGCAGCAGGTCGGCCTGCGGCGTGCGCATGGTCGCCACTACATTCCAGCCCCGGGCCAGGAACAGCTGGGCCGTCTCCAGGCCAAAGCCGGAGGAACAGCCGGTGATCATCACAGTCGACATCGTTGAACCTTCATCGAAGAACGAGGGACCATGGTCGGACGACGGCGCAGGACGCGCTACACTCCAACGTCCATATTTCCTCACCGAGCGTCCTGTCGTGACCGATCCCCTGTCCGAGGTCGTCACCCTGCTGCAGCCCACCGCGCGCTTCTCCAAGCGGGTGGAAGGCTCCGGCCATTGGCGCATCCGCCGCGAAGGGCAGGGCGATCCGTTCTACGCAGCGGTGCTGGAAGGCACGTGCGAGTTCTCGATTGATGGGCGGCCACCGCTCACCCTGCTGGCGGGGGATTTCGTACTGGTACCCGCCGTGCAGATGCTGGAGAACGCCAGCGCCGGTGCACCGCAGGACATCGAGCCCAGCATTCCCACCCGCATTGGCGAAGATCATTTCCGGATCGGCAACCTGGACGGCCCGGTAAACCTGCGGGTGCAGCTCGGCCACTGCAGCTTCGCCTCGCCCGACGCCGCGCTGCTGGTCTCGCTGCTGCCCGACCTGGTCCATGTGCGCGGCGAGGAGCGGCTGGCCACGTTGGTGCAGATGGTGGGCGAGGAGGCACGCGCGCGCCGGCCGGCGCGCGAGGTAGTGCTGGAGCGCCTGCTGGAGGTGCTGCTGATCGAAGCGCTGCGCAGCCGCTCAGGCCCGGCAGAAGGCGCAGGCCTGGTGCGCGGACTGGCCGACGAGCGCCTTGCTGCTGCACTGCGTGCGGTGCATGCGCGACCCGCGCACGCGTGGAGCGTAGTGACGCTGGCTGCCGAAGCAGTGCTGTCGCGCTCGGCGTTCTCGGCCCGCTTCACCAAGGTGGTGGGCATGGCCCCCATGGAATACCTGCTGACCTGGCGCATGGCGCTGGCGAAGCGGCTGTTGCGTGATCGTGAGTTGGGCCTTCAACAGGTAGCGGAGCGCGTGGGCTACGCGAGCGCGGTGACGTTCGGTGTGGCATTTGCCAGGCATACTGGCGTGTCACCCGCGCGCTATGCGCGTGGCGATGGGCATGCAGTTCTCGTACGCTAGTGCGGCATGCTGCTGGATTGCGGATCGTTCTAGTGTGAATGAGTAGTTGTGGTGCCTGCATGGGGGGAAAAATGGAATCCTGGTTCTCGACAGCAACACGCATTCCCTCGCTCAGGGCGGAAATCTGCTTTCTGCTCAAAGAGAGCCTTTACTACGGTCCTGATCGCGTTACCGACATTGCCGATTTCGAGAGGCTGTCAGAACCGCTGACTCTTCCAGAAATTCCGCGTGTGGTAACCCAGCTGGTACGTACCACTGAGGCAATCGGCAATGAGCAGGAGCTTGCCGCCTACTACGCGCAGGTGATTGGTGCAGCACAGCGCCATGGCCTGGCGTTCAATTCCATACGGCACCACTTCTGGTTGCGCCTCTGGCTTTGGAACGAGGAGCGCGGCGTGCGCGTCGAGTTTCCCTGGTACGACAGTTTCCAGGAGATCGATTGCTACCTGGCGGCGTTGGTGGACACCGAGTCAGGGCTCGTGGACAGCGATATGGATCAGGGCTGGCAGTCAGACACTTCTGTCCAAGACGACGCATTGTTCCTCCGCCAGTGCGATCCTGACAGCGATGAGACGCACGTGTGCATCTCGGTCCCGCGCGACGAACTCGTGCAGCAGGTGAGAGCGCTACGCGAGCGTACCCGGCAGATCATTTCCCAGCTGACAGGCGTGATCGGAGTAGATGTGTGGACGAGGTACGTTGTTGATGAGCCCGAATTCCGAATGCGGTCCGGGTAAGTGCGGAAATAGGCCCTGCCTCCCGTTGGGCGCCGTCTGGCGGCGCACAACGGGAGACAGGCGCTGACGTGGAGAATTGCGTTATTGAGCCGCCGGCTTGCTCTTGCCGCTCCACGATTTGCTGATGATCATCCACTTGCCGTCGATCTTCGCCAGCGCGAGGTAGTCCACGCCATCCCAGCGCGGATAGTCGAGCATCACCTTCACCTGCGCGCCGGTTTCGGTTACGTCCAGGATCTCGTAACGGCGGTGGCGCTTGTCCTCGTCGTCTGCGGGTTTGCCGGGGAAGCCCTTGGCCCACTCTTCGGCGCTTATCTGGGACAGGGCCTTGGTGACGGGCGAATAGCCCACCACCACGCCATCCTTGTTCAGCACCTGCAGGATCAACGTCGGGTCGCCGGCTTCGAAGCCGCGCATCATGGTCTGCATGACCTGGTCGACCGCCTCACGGTCTGTGGTCTGCGCCATGGTCGTTTTCCCCTGCATCCGCAGGACCTCGACCACGGCTTCGGCCACGGGCTTCGCGGAGGCGTAGTTCTGGCCCGTGACCACGCGGCGGTCGGTCTGGATGTAGGGCGCCTCGCTGTCGATGGCACTGAACAGACCGCCGCGCGCTTTGATGGTCTGGCCCATCAGGAACGGGAACTGCTGGAAGTAGGCGGCGTCCTGCTGCTCATGCTGCTCGGGGAACCCGGTGACGCGCTTGCCGGCCAGCAGGTTCTGGCCGCCGGCCAGGGTGAGGTTCACGATGCCGGCCGTACCGTGGCAGACCGCCGACACCACCCCGCCGTTGCGCTCATACACGTGCAGGGCGATGCGCTGCAGGGCGGTGTTCTCCGGCACGCCGTACATGGCATTGCTGCCACCGACGTAGTACACGGCACGGTAGCGGGCGGGATCGATCTGGGCCGGGGTGGCGGTGTTGCGCAGGCCGGTCATGATGCGCGCGTCCTCCAGGCGCGCTTCCACCTCGTCGCCGACGTAGGCGTCCAGGATCGGCACGTCGCCGCCGTCGGGCGAGACGAAGTCCACGGCATAGCCGGCGGCATGGAACGTATCCCAGGCGTGCACGACCTCGCCGAAGCTGACGCTGGCGGGCAGGGTGGAGGTCCCGTGGACCTTGCTGCTGGACACGATGAACAGGACGCGCTGTTGATCGGCGCCGCGCGGTTCGGCGGACGCGTCGGCCAGGCAGACCCCGCCGGTGAGGTTGCAGAACAGCAGGAGCAGCAGGGAGAGGAGGTAGCGGGACGTGGGCATGAGCGGTGGCTCGCAGGGAGGAGCCGCTACGCTAGCCAATCGCTTTCAGATCAATATCCTGCGAGCACTTCCCGGAGTGCTGGAATCGATTCTAGGAGACGGTTGCCGCAGCCCGGAACGCTGCCGGGGTAATGCCCTCGTGCTTCTTGAAGGCGCTGTGGAAGGTGGACATCGACTGGAAGCCGGCCTGTTCGGCCACCAGCTCCAGCGGCTTGGCCGGCAGCTGGCGCAGCAGTGCCTTGGCTTCAAGCACCCGCAGCTGTGCCAGGTACTGCTTGAACGAGGTCCGGTTGTTGTCGTTGAGCAGCTGCGACAGCCGGGTCTGGGGCATGCCCAGCCGGCGGGCCAGCCGGGGCAGGGTCAGGCTGGGGTCCAGGTGCAGCCGCTCCTTCTCCATCAGCGCGGCCAGGGCCTGCAGCTGGGTCGCCGCCTCCGGCGCGGCGATGCGGCGGTGCTGGTAGGGCTCCACCGGGGCCTGGCCGGTGCGCTGGCGCAGGTACACCACCACGCTGAGCGCAAGCACGAAGGTGAAGGACAGCGCACCCACGATGTAGGAGGTGTAGCCGGCGGTGTAGTAAGCGGTCCAGATGATCCATACCCCGACCAGTGCACCGAGCAGCAGCCGGCCGGTGGGGGCGCCCGCCAGCCGGGTGCGATGGCGGTACAGCAGGGCCGTGGTCAACAGCAGGTAGCCCAGCCAGGCGTAGTTGATGCCGGGGGTGAGCACATGCCGCCACAGCGCCGGATGGCCGGTGTAGGGCAGGAAGAGGTTCACCCCGACCGCAAGCACCAGCAGTGCGGTGACATGCCAGCGGTCAAGACGATCAAGCCCGGGTGCATCGCGCTGGCATGCGCGGACCAGGAAGAACAGGCACGGGCCGATGAAGAAGCAGGCGGCCAGGCCGAACTGCAGCACGATGCGCGGAATATCCGGCCAGAAATAGAACGCCACCGATTTGCCGGTGCGCACGCCCACCGCCAGGATCAGCAGCGAGAGCCAGCGCATCGGCGCCTCGCCCCGCGCCCGCCACCACAGGAACGATGCCAGCCCGATGCCATTGAAGGCACCGAGCATGGCAAAGAAGAACAACAGGTGCTGGCTCAGCATGGTCGATCCATCGAATCACTCGGCAGCGCGGAGGCCATTCTGGCATCCGGCCTGCGGCAATTGCACCCATGCGCGGGCCAGACCCGCTCAGGCCGCCCTGGCGGTGGCCAGGCCCAGCGCCCGCCGCTCGATGCTGGCGGCAAACAGCGGCGTTTCGCGGCCGTTGTGGTCGCCGCCATCGCGCTGGCGTGCTTCGGCCGCTTGCTCGAACGGCGTGCCGTGCTCGGCGATGAAATCCAGGAACGCCTGGGTGGGGTGCGCGACCACGCTGTTGGTGTATTCGCAGGTGTTCTCGTCGATCTTCTTCACGCTCAGCGTCCAGATCACCTGCACGCGGGTGCGGCCGTTGGGCGTGAACGCATCGGAAGTGGACACCATGCGGCACAGGCTGGGCATGGCGATCTCGGCCACGTAGTGCTGCACCATCAGGGTCTTGCCGATCATCTCGACGTTGATCGACATGCGCCGGCCATCGTCGGTGGTGGTGCTGCCGGCGGAGATGTGGTCGGGCGGGCAGCAGCGCTGGTACTCGGCTTCGGGCAGGTTGAACAGCCAGTCGGCGATGTCCACCTGTTCGATGGGCGCGTTGATGACGGCGCTGTAGGCGGAGGAGGAAAGCTGGCGGTCGGTGATGATGATGTCGGACATGGTGGCGTTCCTGTGGGAAGGGGCTGCAACGGGTGCAGATCCACTATCCACGCGGGCGTACCGGACCACAGCTATCTCCGGGTATGCGCCCGACCGTCCACCGGTTCGATGGCCTCATACACTGGTATGAGGCCATCCCGCTTCCCGCTTTGCTGATCAGGCGGTGGCGGCAGGTACCGGGGTGTTGAGCAGCTGCTGCTCCCACAGGTAGGCGATGCCGCTGCCGGCGGCGTGCTGCTTGAACACGTCGGTCACTTCGGCCACGTGCTCCAGGCGCGCCCAGTCGCGCTGCCATTCGCCGGCCAGCGCAATCCAGGTCATCACGTTGGCGCCGGCGGCGATCATGCGCTGGATGGCGACCTGGTGCGCTTCCACCGACACCGCACCGCAGGCATCGGTGATGACGGTGACGTCCCAGCCTTCGCCCAGGGCCTGGATGACCGGCATGGCCACGCAGATTTCGGTCCACAGGCCGGCGATGATCAGCTGCTTGCGGCCGGTGGCCTTGACCAGGTCCACCACCTTGCGGTCTTCCCAGGTGTTGATGAAGGTGCGGTCGATCACCTCCTGGCCGGGGAACACATCGGTAATTTGCGGGAAGATCAGGCCGCCGCGTTCGGCGATGACGCTGGTGAGAATGGTGGGCACACCAAACGCCTTGGCAGTCTTGGCCAGCGCGGTGGCGTTGTTCACCACCGCCTGCGGGTCGTGGCTGTTGAGGTTGGCCAGCTGGTAAGGCTGGTGGTCGATGAGCACGAGTACGGAATCTTCGGGGCGAAGCAGTGAGTCAAGGCCGTTACGGAGTGTCATGGAATCATCCTGGGTGGGTTGGGGTAGGGCGAACCCAAACCTTGTCATTGCCGGTTGCACGGCGGTAGCAGCATGCGGCGCCCAGCTGTGTCGCAGAAACCGGAACGCTGAATGGGCGCCCGCTGTGTCAGGCTGTGGGGCGACTCAGGGAGGGCAGGGTGGACATAGAAGATCTGCGGACGTTCGTGGACGTGGCCGACGCGGGTGGTGTGTCACCGGCGGCGCGTCGGCTGGGCGTGGCCAAGTCGATCGTCAGCCGCCGGCTGGCGCGGCTGGAGGCGGAGCTGGGCGTGCAGCTGCTCGCACGCACCACGCGTGGGGCGGCGCTCACCGAAGCCGGCGCCACGTTCCGCGAGCACGCCGCGCGCGCGTGTGCGGAGATGGAGGCGGCCCGGGAAGCGATCCTGCCCACGGGCGAGTTGCGTGGCCGCCTGCGCATTGCCGCGCCGCTGACGTTCGGGCCTACCCATTTCGCGTCGGTGTTCGCCGAACTCGCGCGGCGTCATCCGCAACTGCATGTGCACGCGGCCTACAGCGACCGCTTCGTGGATATGGTGGCAGAGGGCTTCGATTGCGCCGTGCGCGTGGGTTACCTGCCGGATTCCAACCTGGTCGCGCGCTGCGTGGGACCGCTGTACGGGCGGCTGGTGGCCAGCCCTGACTACGTCAACGCGCACGGGTCACCCGGGACGCCTGACGAGCTCGGGGCGCACGAGGCGCTGATGCAAGGCACCGAGCCGTGGCAGTTCCTGGATGGCGATGCAGTGGTGACCGTGCACCCGCGGGGGCGCTTCAAGGCCGACAACGGCACGGCGCTGCTGGCGGCGGCGCTGTCAGGGCTGGGCATCGCGTGGCTACCCGACGGGCTGACCCGGGAGCATCTGGATTCGGGCGCGCTGGTGCACGTGATGCCGCGCCATCCACCGCCACCGGCCGGGATCTACGTCATCCGGCCGCCGGGCCCGCATCCGTCATTGAAGGTGCGGGCGCTGACCGAATTGTTGATCGAGTGCTTTGACGCCACCTCGGCGGTGACGCCAGGCACGCGCTAGAAGGCAGTCAACAACAGCTAGGACGTTCGCAGGCCCGGTCTTCGGCGCAGCAGTTTTCGGTGAGATATCCCACCAGCGCCGCCATGGCGGGAAACTCGGCTCGGTAGCAGATGCTGCGGCCACGCTGCTCGGCACTGATCAGCCGGGCTTCTACCAGCACCTTCAGATGGAAGGACAGGGTGGCGCCGGGCAGTGAAAGCGCTTGAGCGATGTCGCCGGCCAGCTTGCCACGCGAGCCGGTCTGTACCAATACGCGGAACACGCTCAGGCGGGTGGGATTGCTCAGGGCGCCCAAGGCCCGCGTTGCGTCCTTATGTTTCATGTTTCTAGGATAATGGAAACAAATCGGCCCGAGAACCAATGCCCATGAGCGCTGTCATCTATCACAACCCCAGGTGCGGCACCTCGCGCAATACGTTGGCGCTGATCCGGCATGCCGGGATGGAGCCGCAGGTGATCGAGTACCTGCTTTCGCCACCGAGCCGTGCGCGACTGGTCGAGCTGATTGCCGCTGCGGGCTTGAGCGTGCGCGGGGCCATCCGCGCAAAGGAAAAGCAGTATCTGGAGCTGGGCCTGGATGACGCCTCGCTCAGCGATGACGCGTTGCTGGGTGCGATGCTGGCCCACCCGATCCTGATCCAGCGGCCGTTGGTGCAGACCGACCGCGGAACCCGCATGTGCCGGCCGTCCGAAGTCGTGCTGGAGATCCTGCCTCCGATCGCGACACCGTTTACCAAGGAAGATGGCGAAATCGTGGGTGCAACGGGCTGACTGCTGGACGCGGGATGCGGCGAAGCGCTGCTTCGCCGCGTTTCATGCGTTACCGGGCGTTGAGAGGCTATCGGCGGTCGCTTGGGAGCCGACCCTACCGCCCCAGCTGGTTGAGTAGCGTTGTCGCGGTTTCGCCAGATGAAGCCGGATTCTGTCCGGTGATCAGCAGGCCATCACTGACCACGTACGAGCCCCAGTCCGGGCCTTTCGAGTAATCGCCGCCCAGCGCCTTGAGGGTGTCTTCGACCAGGAACGGCACCACGTCGGTGAGACCGACCCCGGCTTCTTCGCTGTTGGTGAAGCCGGTCACCTTCCTGCCTTCCACCAGCGGCTTGCCGTCAGCGGCCTTGACGTGGCGCAGCACGCCCGGTGCGTGGCAGACCAGCGCGACCGGCTTGTCGGCGGCAATGAAGGACTCGATCAACGCGATGGAGTGGCGGTCCTCGGCGAGGTCCCACAGCGGGCCGTGGCCACCGGGGTAGAACACGGTATCGAAGTCGGCCTGCGAGACGCTGTCCAGCCGCACGGTGTTGGCCAGCTTCGCGGTGGCGGCGGCATCGGCCTCGAACCGGCGGGTCAGGTCCGTCTGGAAGTCCGGTTCATTGCTCTTGGGATCCAATGGCGGCTGCCCGCCCTTCGGCGAGGCCAGGGTGATCGTCGCGCCGGCGTCCTGGAAGGCGTAATAGGGTGCGGCCAACTCTTCCAGCCAGAAACCAGTCTTGCGGCCGGTGGAGCCAAGTTCATCGTGGGAGGTCAGGACAATCAGTACATTCATGGGGGTACTCTAGGGTAAGTGGTGGGTTACAGTAGACCGGTCGTCTAGAAGGCCGGCGTGAAAAAAAACCCAAGGGGGCGTGAGGCATTTCCCGCTACGGGTCAGGCGGCGGGGCGTATCAGGGAGTGGGTGGTGCGCAATGCGTTGTCGAACGGCTGGCGCCTGCGGACGATCTTCACCATCAGGCTGGCGCCCAGCCACAGCTCGTAGAGACTCTGCGCCACGGCCTGCGGGGTGCCGGAGAACGACAGCGAGCCTTCCTGGACGCCTGCGTCCAGCACCTGCGCCAAGCGGCCGATGATGCCGGCGGTACCCCGCTGCAGCGTTGCCCGCATGCTCTGGGAAAGATCGGCCACTTCAGCGCCAAGCTTCACCGCCAAGCATTTGCCCTGGCAATCCTCGAAGGACTGGTTGTCCATCCATGCCTTGAAATAGGCGTCCAGCTGCTGGGCGCGGCTCTTGCGGGGTTGGCTGAAGATGCGATCCATATCGGCCAGGTAGGCCGCGAAATAGTCTTCCAGCAACGCCTCGCCGAAGGCTTCCTTGGAACCAAAGTAGTGATAGAACGAACCTTTCGGCACGCCGGCAGCGGAGAGCACCTCATTGAGGCCTACCGCTGAGAAGCCCTTGCCGCCCATGATCCGCTGGCCGGTGGCCAGGATCTTGTCGCGGACATCGAGGGTGTCAGTGGCTGGGGGCGGGCTCATGGAACGCACTCTATACCCGATTAGACCGGTCGTCTAGTGCCTTGCGCGACGCGGGTTTTATGCGGCCTTGCCTGTCCTGATGGCCCGGTCCACGTGGGAAAGAAGCTGATCAATCTCGAAAGGCTTGGACACAAAGGGGATGCCCTTGTGCGCGCTCGGAATGGCCTGCAGGTACACGGCCGATGCGAACAGGTACGGCGTACCGAGTCGCGCAAGCCGATCAGCTACCGGGAACACCGCACCGTCGCGCAGTTCAACATCCAGAATGGCGGCATCGAAGGGCTGGTCAGCCAAGGCGAACAGGGCATCGGTGACCGAGTAGGCAGGCACCACGGTGTAGCCGGCGCCGCTCAATACTTCGATGAACAATCGTGAGAGTTCGATTTCATCCTCGACCACCAGGATGACCTTGCTTGTGGATGATGAAACGGGAGGGCTCATGGGTGTGTGCAGACGGGGGATGCCCTGATGGTCTGCTTCATCGTGTCAACACTGCGGAAAGCCTTGTAGTCGCCATCTTCATCAACTCCGGTCTCGGGACGCAGTAGAAGTACGGTTTTGGGTCAGGACGGCCATTGCTACGCTCCAACACCCGTGGTTGGAGATCCTGCCGTGAGCAACGCCATCCTGCGACATAACCGCCTTGCCCTGGCCGCCGTGGCCCTGGCGGTGACCGTGGCTTTATCCGCCTGCCGACGTGAGCCCGAAGCGGCTTCCCCCACCGTTGCGGAAACGCCTGCTCCTGCGCCTGCCCCGACAGCGCCGGCGCAAACCCCGGCACGCGTGGCGACCGCGCCCGAGCCAGGAAGTGTGCTCGTCACTGCCGATAACTTCGTGCGCGCCGAATCGGACCGGTACTTTGCCTCCCTGGTGAAGGAAGGTGGGCTCGGCAAGATCTTCCACCACCGTGAACCGGCATCGATCGACAACCAGACCGTGGTGCGGTTGAACCGTGACACCCTGTACTCCAGTGCGGTGTTCGACCTGGATGCCGGGCCGGTCACCATCACCCTCCCGGATGCCGGTGATCGCTTCATGTCCATGCAGGTCATCGACGAGGACCAGTACACCACCCAGGTGAACTACAAACCGGGCGCCTACACGCTCAGCCGTGGCAAGGACGGTACCCGCTATGTGGTCGTTGGCTTCCGCACGCTGGTGGATCCCAACGATCCGGAGGACGTAGCCAAGGTTCATGCCCTGCAGGATGCGATCAAGGTCCAGCAGGCGGCGCCGGGCAGCTTCGAGATTCCCAAGTGGGACACGGTGAGCCAGGACAAGGTGCGCGACGCGCTGGTGACGTTGGGGGCAACGCTGCCGGATGCGCGCCGCATGTTCGGCACCCGCGAAACGGCTGATCCGGTACGCCGGTTAATCGGCGCAGCGACGGCGTGGGGTGGCAATCCGGACAGCGAGGCGATCTACCTCAACGTGACGCCGACCAACAACGATGGAAAGACGGTGTACCGCCTGCACGTGGCGAATGTACCGGTGGATGGGTTCTGGTCGGTGAGCCTTTACAACGCCAAGGGCTACTACGACAAGAACGCGCAGAACGCCTATTCGCTCAACAATCTGACGGCAAAGAAAAATGCAGACGGCGCCGTGGACATCCAGTTCGGTGGCTGCGATGGCCAGGTGCCCAACTGCCTGCCCACGACACCCGGCTGGAACTACATGGTCCGGTTGTACCGGCCACGCGCCGAGATTCTCGACGGGCGCTGGTCCTTCCCGGAAGCCGTGCCGGTGCAGTAACCCGCCGGGTCAGCGCGGCGGCAGGTAGATTGCCAGCAGCACGCAGACCACCAGCAGGCCAACGGCTACCACCCGGTAGCCGTTGAGTGAAAGCCGGCCGCCGAACAGCCGCACGTCAGGGCTGGCGAATTCGTGGCGGCAGTGGGGGCAGCGCACCCGCAGCGCGACATCGCGCTTCGAAAACGGCGAATGGAAGGGTTGGATGCCACCGCCGAGCAGGGCTTTGCGGCCGTCGAACTGCGTGGTGCAGCGGGGGCAGGTAGCGGTTGCGGACATGCGCGGCCTTGGCAGGGAGCGGCGACAACGCGCCGGTTGCCTGCCGAGTATGTCATGCCGGGCGTTGGGCATCCGCGTACTGGTGCCGTGCACATGCCATCTGCGATGCTGGGATCATGACCTCACCACCCACCCGCGAGTTGGATACCGCGTCGGGCACGCCCGACCGCCCGCGTTCGGGAGCATTCGCCCTCCGCCGCTGGCTCATCTGGTTGGCAGTGCCGGTGCTGCTGGGCATAGCGCTGCTGGCAGTGTGGAACAGCGATTGGCTGAAGGCACCGCGCGCCCTGTGGGAACTGGCGCGCATGCCGGCGCCCACCACCTTGCCGGTGCCGGTGGAAGGCGTGGCGGCACGGCGCATCGCCGACACGTTCGGCGCGCCGCGCGGGCGCGATCGTACCCATGCCGGGGTGGATATCTTCGCCAAGCGCGGCACCCCGGTGCGCAGCGCAGCACCAGGCGTGGTGGTGGCGGTGCGCGACAGCGGGCTGGGCGGTCGCCAGGTCTGGGTGGTGGGGCCGGCGCGCGAGCGCTACTACTACGCGCATCTTGAGGAGTGGCGCGAGGGGCTGGCCGAAGGCGAGGTGGTCAGCGAAGGCACCGTGCTGGGGTACGTCGGTGACAGTGGCAACGCCGCCGGTACGCCGCCGCACCTGCATTGGGGGATCTACGGCGCCGACGGCGCATATGATCCTCTGCCGCTGCTGAAGGCGCACGGCACGACCAACGGTCGTGCGCTACCCCGGTAGGTAACGACCGTTGGTCGTTACGCCTTTGAGCGTGGACCGGACACGTGCGCATGCCCGCGCACATGCCAGCGCCACGGGAACTCCACGGCGCGGCTGATGCCGATGCGGGGTCCTGCCACCGGATCATCCGGTGGCGGCGTACCGTCCGACACGATGCGGATGCCGCGATCATTGCTGACCAGGTCCGCACCATCCAGCGCCTTGGTGATACCCATCGCCTGCGACAGCCGCCCGGGGCCGCTGGCCAGCTCACGGTCGCGGCGGATGGCGGGCCGCGCCCGACGGATCAATTCCAATCCCTGCACAGGTTCCAGTGCCCGCAGCAGCACGCCCCAGCCCTGGCCGACCTCACCGCAGACCGCGTTGCTGCCCCAGTGCATGCCGTAGGTGAAGTAGACATAGAGATGGCCGCATTCGCCAAACATGGTGGCGGTACGCGGGGTCATGCCCCGGAACGAATGCGCGGCCGGGTCCTGGTCACCGGCATAGGCCTCCACTTCAACGATCCGACCGGCACGGCCATCGTCGCGGACCAGCAGCTTGTTGAGCAGCTCGGGCGCCACCTCGGTGGGGTGGCGCCGGTAGAAGCGGCGCGGCAGCGTACGCCAGCGCGAAGGAGGCAGGGGCATCAGCGCAGCGCCGGCTGTTGTGCGGCCACGATCCGCGCCAGCTTGTTCGGATTGCGCTGCACCAGGATCTGGGTGATGCGCTCACCATCGGTATCGAACGACATCGCCGAATCCAGGTGCCCGCCAAAGTAACGCAGCACCCCCATACGTCCATTGATGAACGCGGGCACCATGCGCAGCTCGGCGCGACGCCGCAGGGTGGGTGCGAACAACAGCTGGGCAATACGCGCGCCACCAAGCATCGGCTTGGGGAAGCTGCTGACGAAGCCGCCCCCGTCGCCGATCAGCTGCGCGGAGGTATCCATCAGCGCGATCATCGACTTCAGGTCGCCCTTGTCCAGCGCATCGGTAAAGGCCTGCAGCAGTTGCTGGTGGGTGCGGTGCGGCACCGCATGCAACGGGCGTTCTTCGCGCAGGCGGGTGCGGGCGCGGTGCACGATCTGCCGGCAGGCGGCTTCGCTCTTGCCCAGGATGCTGGAAATTTCCGGATAGTCGCGGTCGAACACATCGTGCAGCAGGAACGCGGCGCGTGCTTCGGGCGCCAGCCGTTCCAGTACGGCAAGGAACGCCACGGAGAGATCGCTGGCCGCTTCGTGCAGGTGCTCGGGCGTGCTGGCATCGTCGGTCAACACCGGTTCGGGCAGCCAGATGCCCACGTAGTGCTCGCGGGTGCGGCGGGCCATGCGCAGCTCGTCGATGGCGATACGGGTGGTGGTGGCGACCAGCCAGGCTTCAAGGTTCTCGATGGCGTCGCGGTCGGTGCCGTTCCAGCGCAGCCACACCTCCTGCGCGACATCTTCGGCCTCCGCCATGGAGCCCAGCATGCGGTAGGCCACGCCGAGCACGCGCGGGCGCAGCTGGGTGAAGCGGTCGAGGGAGGTATCCATGGCGGCATTCAACACGAGCACGCGCCGCAGGGACAGTGCCGTGAGCAGGACACTGCACCGCACGCGGGTTGGCAGGGACCTGTCACAGCGCGCTGCGCTGGTCCGTCTGCCTAGCATGAGCACCTCATCCACTGCCGATGCCGCAGGCCTGCCACGTCCCGCCGACCAGGTGTGGACGACGTTCCTGTCTGCGCTGGAGGCGTTGCCTGCCGATGCCCGGCTGCTGCTGTTGCTGCATGACGTGGCGGGTGCGTCGATCGAGGAGCTCATGCCGTTGCTGGGGTTGCCTGCTGCTGAATGCAGGCAACGGCTGGAAGCGGCCCACGCCTGCCTGCGCGCGCATGCGCGCCACCTTGGAGCGCCGCCCGCATGTCCCTGACTGATCCGGCCACCGTAGACGACGGTGTCGACCCGCTCACCACCGGCTTTTCGGCCAGCTACGCCGGGGTGATGGCGTTCATTGCCGTGGCCCACGAAG
Organism: Stenotrophomonas maltophilia; assembly: GCA_002386405.1. Taxonomy (GTDB): domain Bacteria; phylum Pseudomonadota; class Gammaproteobacteria; order Xanthomonadales; family Xanthomonadaceae; genus Stenotrophomonas; species Stenotrophomonas maltophilia_AD. The sequence goes on along the minus strand of DGIP01000220.1, from coordinate 12,093 downwards.
GCAGCTTCTCGCGCGCGGCCGACCGGCTCGGCATCGGCCGCTCGGCGGTCAGCCGCAGCGTGCAGAAACTGGAGGGACAGCTGGGCGTGCGGCTGTTCCTGCGCACCACCCGCTCGACCTCGCTCACCCGCGAAGGCGAGCTGTTCCATGATGGCTGCCGACCGGGCGTGGACCGCATCCTGCAGGCCCTGGAGGAGATGCGCGACCTGCGCGACGGGCCGCCCCGTGGGCACCTGCGGGTCAGTGCCACGCATGGCTTCGGGCGCAAGGTGATTGCACCGTTGCTGTCGGCATTCCGGGCCCATTTCCCGGACGTCACGCTCGAACTGCAGCTGGAGGAGCGCCCCCTGGACCTGGCCGCCGACCGGATCGATGTGGCCTTCCGTGATGGCGTGCTGGAAGACAGCGAGGTCATCGCCAAGCACCTGATTCCCATGCAGCTGCTGGTCTGCGCCGCACCGGACTACGCGGTGCGGCACGGCCTGCCGACCACGGTGGGCGAACTGCCCGCGCATGCCTGCATCAGCCAGCGCCAGGCCAACGGCCGGCTGCAGCCGTGGGAGTTCCGCGTGGAAGGACGACCGCTGAGCCTGGAACCTGCGTCGGCGCTGGTGTTCAACGACGCAGACCTTGCGCTGCAGGCGGTCCTGCAGGGGCAGGGCCTGGCCCAGTTGCCGAACTACCAGGTGCGCGCCGCGCTGGATGCCGGTCTGGCGGTCAGCTGCCTGGACCAGTTCGCCGCCGACGACCGCGGGCACTACCTGTGCTACCTCAGCCGCCGTCAGCTGCCCAAGCGCATCCGCGCGTTCATCGACTTCATCACCAGCGAGGTGCGTGCGCTCGACCTGGACGTGGTGACCCATTGGGAAAGCGTGCAGCAGGCCAGCGCACCGGCGCGCGACGTCGATGCCGGCGCGTGGCAATGAACGCCATTGGTGCCTGACAGGCAACAGTGCGCGTCCGCGCGCGGACCTACTGCCGCCGCAGCGGGCTGCCTAGCATCGTCATATGCCCCGGCCACCCGGGTTCCTCCTTCCCCTCCTGGAGCAAGAACATGAAAATCCTGGTCATCGGCGGCACCGGCCGCATCGGCAGCAAGGTCGTCGACCGCCTGCGCGCGGCCGGCCACGACATCGTCGTTGCCGCGCCGTCCACCGGCATCGACATCATCAGCGGCGACGGCCTGGACGCGGCCATGGCCGGTACCGACGTGGTCATCGACCTGGCCAACTCGCCGTCGTTCGAAGATGCCGCGGTGCTGGCCTTCTTCCAGACCGCCGGGCGCAACATCCTGGCCGCCGAGACCAAGGCCGGCGTGCGCCACCACGTGGCCCTTTCGGTCGTGGGCACCGACAAGCTGGCGGCCAGTGGCTACTTCCGCGGCAAGATCGCGCAGGAGACGCTGATCCGTGAGGCGGGCATCGCCTACACGATCATCCATTCCACCCAGTTCTTCGAATTCCTGCCGGGCATCATCCAGTCCGCCGGCGACGCGCTGCGCCTGCCCACCGCGCTGGTGCAGCCGATCTCGGCCGAGGATGTGGCAGAGGCCGTAGCGGCCGTGGCACTGCAGCCGCCGGCCAACGGCGTGGTGGAAATCGCCGGCCCCGAGCGCGCACCGATGGACGAGCTGGCGCAGCGCTTCCTGGACCGCACCCAGGACCCGCGCCGGGTGGTGGGCGATGCCCAGGCACCGTACTTCGGCGCGCAGCTGCAGGACGACACGCTGGTGCCGGTGGGACAGGCGTGGTTGGGCCGGCAGGGCTTCGATGGCTGGCTGCAGTCATCCGGGTTGGTCCGCAGCAACTGATTGCCCGTCCGCCCGCACCTCGTGGAAACGTCATGTCCGACCTGAAGCCGCCGTCGCCCGCCGTTCTCGACAAGTACCGTGGCGACGAGGTGCGCCCGCTCTACACCGGCCGCGTGCGGGTGAGCGGCGGGGAGACGGGACACGGGCGCGCTTCGGGCGTGGTCGTCTCCGACGATGGCGCGTTGGCGCTCGATCTGCGCCTGCCTCCCTCGCTGGGCGGCCCAGGGGGCGGCAGCAACCCCGAGCAGCTGTTGGCTGCCGGCTATGCGGCCTGCTTCCACGGCGCGATGAACCTGCTGGCCAGCCGTGCCGGGCTGGTGCTGGTGGATGCCTGCATCGAGGTGGCGGTGACCTTCTCGCGCGATCCCATCGACGGCCTGTACCTGCTGTCGGCCGAGGTGGAAGCATACCTGCCCGGGTTGGAGGCGGGCGTGGCCGCCGAGCTGGTGCGCAACACCGAACGTGTCTGCCCCTACGCAAAGATGTTCCGCAACGGCATCACCCACGTGGTGAGCGTGGTGCCTACCGCCGCGCCCTGAGCGGCGTTTCCCCCTGCTGGAGAACACCCTCATGCACGCTGGCCGCTCCTACACCTTCACCGAATTCCTGCTGTGGACCCGCCGCCCGCTGTACCTGTTGATCCTGCTGGATGTGGCGCTGGTGGCGCTGTACCAGCTTGGCGGGCTGCACTGGCTGGCGGTGCCGTGGAACGTGATCTTCATGCTGGGCACCAGCGTGGCGCTGATTGCCGGCTTCAAGAACACCCAGACCTACAACCGGTTGTGGGAAGCGCAGCAGGTATGGGCCTCCATTACGGCGGCGAGCCGCCTGTGGGGCACGATGAGCCGTGACTACGTGGCCCATCCCGAACACACCCGGCGGCTGGTGTACCGGCACCTGGCGTGGCTGACCGCGCTGCGCTACCAGATGCGCGAAACCAAACCCTGGGAGACCGTGCAGCTGGCGCCCAACGTCGAGTACCGCAAGCGCTATGACGTGCCGGAAAAGGTGCGCACGCTGGATGCCGAGCTGATCAAGTACGTCACCCCCGAAGAGCGCTCGCGCATCCTGGGCGCTGGCGGCAAGGCCACCGAAGTACTGTCGCTGCAGGGCGCATCGCTGCGCCAGCTGCTGGATGCCGGCGATATACCGCAGGCCAGCTTCGCCGAGCTGCAGCGCGTGCTGCGCGACCTGCACGACCAGCAGGCGCGCAGCGAACGGCTGAAGAACTACCCCTATCCGCGCCAGTACGCGGTGATCAACGTGATCTTCGTGCGCATCCTGTGCCTGCTGCTGCCGCTGGGCATGATCGACCTGCTGGCCCCCATGAACGATACGGTGGGCGGGGCGATGGCCGGGCACATGGTGTGGCTGGCGATTCCGCTGAGCGTGCTGGTGTCGTGGATGTATGCCGCGCTGGACCAGGTCGGCGAAAGCAGTGCCAATCCGTTCGAGGGCGGGGCCAACGACATTCCGATCTCGCAGCTGTGCACCTCCATCGAGCTGGACCTGCGCCTGCTGCTGGATGAGCGCGACATTCCGGTGCCGCAGGCGCCGGCCAGCCCCATCGTGATGTAGCCAATCGGGAGCACGCACATGAAGGTCGTCGTCATCGGAGGTCACGGGCTGATTGGCAGCCGCGTGGTGGAACAGTTGGCCGCGTGTGGCCACGACGTGCGCGCGGCATCGCGGCGCAGCGGCGTGGATGTGGTTGGCGGGCACGGGCTGGATGACGTGCTGGAGGGGGCGGAGGTCGTGGTGGATGCGGGCAATGCACCGATCTTCGAAGACCCCGATGTCACCATGTACTTCGAGCGCGCCACCACGCGGCTGCTGGCGGCCTGTGATCGCGCCGGCGTGGCGCACTACGTGGGCCTGTCGGTGGTGGGCACGCCCTACCTGCAGGACAGCGCCTACTTCCGGGCCAAGGCCGTGCAGGAAGCGCTGATACGCCGGGCCCCGATTCCGGCCAGCCTGGTGCGTGCCACCCAGTGTTTCGAGTTCATGGCCCAGCTGGTCCCGCCCGTCGCTGCGCGCGACGTGCTGCATCTATCGCCCGCAAAGGTGCAGCCGGTGGCCGCCGACGATCTCGGCGCCCTGGTCGCGCAGGTTGCCACCGCACCGCCTGGCGGCCACATGGTGCAGATCGCTGGCCCGGAGCGTCATCGCCTGTTCGAGCTGGTGGAGTGGGTGATGTACTTCAACCAGGACCAGCGTCCGGTCGTGGCGGATCCCGAGGCGCGCTACTACGGCGCGCTGCTCAAGGACGCCACGCTTACGCCCGAGCCTGGCGCGGTGCTGGGCACCACCCGTTTCATCGACTGGCTGGCCAGCCACGTGCCAGGCGTCCTGCCTCGGGTGCACCTCCCCAATCCAATGCCCGCAGCGCCGACCGTCATCGTGCGGTCTTCAACGCCCGCTACAACGTAGGCACTGCGCGGACAGGGCGGGATGCAGATGGATCCCGCCCTAAAGTCCAGGCGAATGCGGCCGATACCGATGCGTCCTTCTGCCTGGAGTGCGTCATGTCGGCCATCCCCCGCCGTGTGCTGTCGTCCCTTGCCCGCCGGGCTGAACCCCTGCGCCGGCTCAGCGTGGCGCGCAAGTTGAAAATCAGCCTGGCGGCCTGCGCAGCTGGCCTGCTGCTGGTGGCCGCCGTCTACGCCTGGACAAGGTACAACAGCGAACGCGCCGCCGACACCTTCGCCACCCATCAGCAGGCGACCAGCCTGATGGCGCTGCTGGGCACCCAGGTGGCCGATGCCCGTCGCCTGCAGACCCGCTACGCGGCGAGCTTCGACGACGCCGACCGCGAGGCACTGCAGCAGGCGCGCCAGCGCCTGCAGGTGTCGCTGGAGGCACTGCAGCGCGCCGCGGCCGCCAACGGCAATGCGGCTTCACTGAAGGCGCTCGCCTCCCGCATCGGCGAGTTTGCCGAGGGCATCAACGCGCTGAACGCACGTGTGGATGAAATGGGACGGGGCGAGGCCGGGTTGCGCGCGCAGCTGGAGGCCGTCGCCACTGCGATGGAGGCCGAGCTGGCCGCCCTGCAACGGCCCGCACTGGAGGCCCAGTGGCAGGCCATCCGCCGGCAGGAAGCGCTGCTGCTGCTCACCGGCGACTCGACCCATGCCGACCGCGCCAGCGAAGCCAAGCTGCCGTTCGAACTGGCGCTGGCGGCGCCGGGCGTGCCGGTGGCCGCACAGGACACGCTTCGCGCCGCGATGGACAGCTACCAGGGCGCACTGCTTGGCTACACCGCCGCGCGGGTGGGGCTGGATGTGGAAGCGCAGTCGCTGGCCGATACCGCTGCACAGATCGCGCCGTCGCTTGAGCAGGTGCAGCGTGCGCAGGCAACGGCGCTGGAGGCCGCGCGTGGGCGGCTGCAGGCACAGGCAAGGGCGATGACGGTGGTGTTCGCGGTCACGCTGCTGCTGGCGGCCGCGTTGCTCATCGCCACGCTGCTGCTGACCCTGCAGGCGGTGCAGCGGCCGATCGCCAACACGTTGCGCTTCGCCGAGGACATCGCCGAGGACCGGCTGGATACGGTGCTGGTCGTGCATAACCCGCACGATGAATTCGGCCAGCTGGCGCAACGCCTGCGACATATGCAGGAACGACTGCGCGGCCGGATCGAGGCCGAGCGGGCCGCCGCGCGCGATAACACCCGTGCGCGCCAGGCGCTGGACAGTGCCCAGACCGGCTTGATGGTGCTGGAGCCCGATGGCCGCATCGGTTTCCTCAACCATGCGCTGTGCGGCGCGCTGGGCTGCACCCCTGGGCAGTGGCAGGGCCAACCGGCGCAGGGGCTGCATCCGGTGTTTGCGCGCGTCGACGCGCAGCTGCAGCGCGGCGATGCCACCACGCACGAGATCGAGCAGGGCGGAATCCGCTACCAGCTGGTCATCAACCCCATCCTTGACCACGACCAGCTGCTGGGAGCCGCGGTGGAATGGCGCAGCCGCGCGCTGGAAACCACGGTCGAAACCGAAGTGGCCGCGCTGGTGGATGCCGCCGCGCAGGGCCAGCTGCAGGCGCGCATCGCGGTGAACGACAAGCAGGGATTCGTGCTGACCCTGGCGGTCAGCATCAACCGCCTGCTGGATACCTTCCAGGGCAACCTGGCCGGGCTGCAGGCGCTGCTGTCCGGGCTGGCGCATGGCGACCTGGGCGTGCGCATGCAGGGCGAGTACCAGGGCGTGTTCGCGCAGATGCGCGACGATGCCAACGCCAGCGTGGCGCAGCTGGCCGACATCGTGGCGCGCATCCAGCACGCCACGTCGGCGATCAACGGCGCAGCTGGCGAGATCGTGGCCGGCAACCGTGACCTCGCCGAACGCACGGAACGCCAGGCGGCGCATCTTGAAGAAACCGCGTCCTCGATGGAGGAACTCACTGCCACCGTGCGCGAGAACGCGGACTCGGCGCAGCAGGCCAACCAGCTGGCGATGGATGCTGCCGCCATTGCCGGGCAGGGCGGCAACGCGGTGGCACAGGTCGTGTCCACGATGCACGACATCGCCGCCTCCTCGCGGCACATCGGCGACATCACCGGGGTGATCGACGGCATCGCCTTCCAGACCAACATCCTTGCCCTCAACGCTGCGGTGGAAGCCGCACGGGCCGGCGAGCAGGGCCGGAGTTTCGCGGTGGTAGCGGGCGAAGTTCGCCTGCTGGCCCAGCGCAGCGCCGATGCCGCGCGCCAGATCAAGCAGCTGATCGAGACCTCGGTGGAGACGGTCAATGCCGGTACCCGCCAGGTAGGTGAGGCGGGCGCCACCATGCGCCGTATCGTCGGCAGCGTGGAGCAGGTCACCGCGATCACCGCGAGCATCTCGGCGGCCTCGCAGCAGCAGAGCATGGGGATCGACCAGGTAGGCAGGACACTGCTGCAGATGGATGGCAGCACGCAGCAGAACGCGGCGATGGTGGAAGAGGCCTCGGCGTCCGCGCAGGCGATGCAGCGGCAGGCGGCGCTGCTGTCCGACGCGGTGGCGGCGTTCGTGCTGGCGCGGCCTGCGGTAGTGCGCGGGGTTCGTCCTGCGGTCGCGTGAGGGGTTCGTGATTGCGGTGTCTACGTGGGCCGCCCAACGGGCGGCGCCACCGACGGTATGCTTTCCCCATGAGCACACGTCGAAAAGCACCGTCCACCGCCCACAGGGGTAACGCATTTGTCCGCGTTCGCGGCGCGCGCGAACACAACCTGAAGAACGTCGACGTGGACATCCCGCGCGACGCGCTGGTGGTGTTCTCCGGCATCTCCGGTTCCGGCAAGTCCTCGCTGGCGTTCGGTACGCTGTACGCCGAAGCGCAGCGCCGTTACCTGGAGTCGTTGTCGCCGTACGCGCGCCGCCTGATCGACCAGGTGGGCGTGCCCGACGTGGATGCCATCGAAGGCCTGCCGCCGGCGGTGGCGCTGCAGCAGCAGCGCGGCACCGCGAGCGTGCGCTCCAGCGTGGGCAGCGTGACCACGCTGTCCAGCCTGCTGCGTATGCTGTATTCGCGCGCAGGTACGTATCCAGCCAAACAGCCGATGCTGTACGCCGAAGACTTCTCGCCGAACACACCGCAGGGCGCCTGCCCGAACTGCCATGGCCTGGGCCACGTGTATGAAGTGACCGAACAGTCGATGGTGCCCGACCCCTCGCTGAGCATCCGCGAGCGCGCCATCGCCGCGTGGCCGCCGGCGTGGCACGGCCAGAACCAGCGCGACATCCTGGTGACGCTGGGCTACGACGTGGACATTCCCTGGCGCGACCTGCCGAAGAAGCAGCGCGACTGGATCCTGTTCACCGAGGAACAGCCGGTGGTGCCAGTGTATGCCGGCTTCACCCCGGCCGAGACCCGTGCCGCGCTGCGCCGCAAGGAAGAGCCCAGCTACATGGGCACCTTCAGCGGGGCGCGCCGTTATGTCCTGCATACCTTCGCCACCACCCAGAGCGCCATGATGAAGAAGCGCGTGGCGCGCTACATGGTGGGCACGGTCTGTCCGGTCTGCGACGGCAAGCGGCTCAAGCGCGCCGCGTTGTCGGTGACCTTCGCCGGCATGGACATCGGCACGCTGTCCCAGCTGTCGCTGGCGGCCATGGCCGACGCACTGCGGCCGGCAGCGGAGGGCCGCTTCGATCGCCGCACCCCGAACCTGTCAGAGGAGAAGCGCATCGCTGCCCAGCGCATCGCCCACGATCTGGTGGAACGCATCGGCACCCTCGAAGCGCTTGGGTTGGGCTACCTGTCGATGGACCGCGCCACCCCGACGCTGTCGCCGGGTGAGCTGCAGCGGCTGCGCCTGGCCACCCAGATCCGCTCCAGCCTGTTCGGCGTGGTGTACGTGCTGGATGAGCCCACCGCCGGTCTGCATCCGGCCGATGGCGAGGCCCTGTACGACGCCTTGGACCAGCTCAAGGCGGGCGGCAACACGCTGTTCGTGGTGGAGCACGATCTGGAGATGCTGCGCCGCGCCGACTGGCTGGTGGATGTCGGTCCCGGTGCCGGCCAGCACGGTGGGCAGGTGCTGTACAGCGGTGAGCCCGAGGGGCTGCGCGGCGTCGCCGCCTCGGCCACTGCACCCTACCTGTTCGGCAATCACGACCGAGCCACCCGCAGCCCACGCACGCCTGCCGGCTGGCTGGAGCTGCGCGGCATCCACCGCAACAACCTGCATGGCCTGGATGCGCGCTTCCCACTGGGCACGTTCTGCGCGGTTACCGGTGTCTCCGGCTCGGGCAAGTCCAGCCTGGTCAGCCAGGCGCTGGTGGAGCTGGTGGGTGAGTACCTGGGCCATGAGCCGGTTGCACCCGAGGCGGACGATGAGCTGCCACAGCCCAGCCGGATCGAGCGCACCCGTGGCCGCCTGCATGCCGGCCACACGGCAATCAAGCGCCTGGTGAACGTGGACCAGAAGCCGATCGGGCGCACGCCACGTTCCAACCTGGCCACCTATACCGGCCTGTTCGACCACGTGCGCAAGCTGTTCGCCGGCACCCGCATGGCCAAGGCACGGCGCTACAGCGCCAGCCGTTTCTCGTTCAACGTGGCGCAGGGCCGCTGCGAAACCTGCGAAGGCGAAGGCTTCGTGCACGTGGAGCTGTTGTTCATGCCCAGCGTGTACGCGCCATGCCCGACCTGCCATGGCCAGCGCTACAACGCCAAGACACTGGAAGTGGAATGGAACGGCCGCAGCATCGCGCAGGTATTGGCGATGACGGTGGAAGAGGCGTTGGCGTTCTTTGCCGACGAACCGGTGGTGCAGCGCCCGCTGCAGCTGCTGCGCGACATCGGGCTGGGCTACCTGCGGCTGGGCCAGCCGGCCACGGAACTGTCCGGTGGCGAGGCGCAGCGCATCAAACTGGCCACCGAGCTGCAGCGCAGCCAGCACGGCAACAGCCTGTACGTGCTCGACGAGCCCACCACCGGCCTGCACCCGGCCGACGTGGACAAGCTGATGGCGCAGCTGCATGGGCTGGTGGATGCGGGCAACACCGTGGTGGTGGTCGAGCACGACCTGCGCGTGGTGGCCGATGCCGACTGGATGATCGATGTGGGGCCCGGGGCGGGCGAGCAGGGCGGGCAGATCGTGGCCACGGGAACGCCGGAGCAGGTGAGCCGTTCGAAAGACGGTAAGACGGCGACGTACCTGCGGCGATTCTTCGCCTGACCGGGCATCCGTGCCTACCAACGGTAGGCACCTACCGCGTAGGCGCCCCGGCGGTACGTACCGACCGTTGGTCGGTACTGCCCACCCACCGTTCAACTTCTCCCTCGGCGAACGGCCCCAGCTTCTGCCTGACGATCCTCCCGTCGGCACCCACCAGTACTGTGTAAGGCAGCAACCCCTGCGCATTGCCCAGGCGCACGCTGGCGTCATCCGGTGCAGGCTGCTCGATCACGATCGGGTACTTCACCGGCACGCGGTCAAGAAAATCGCGTACGCCGTCCGGCGTATCGATGGCCAATCCCACCACCTGCACGCCATGCGCCGGCTGTGCTGAGGCGAACGCGGCCAGCATCGGCATCTCTTCCACGCACGGGCCACACCAGCTCGCCCACACGTTGATCAACAGGGGGCGGCCACCGAAGCTGGCGAAGTCCACCGGCGTGCCATCCACGTCCGGCAGGGTGATGGCCGGCATCGGATCGCCGGGCCGGGCCGGCACGGCGGCTGGCCGATCCACGGCGGCGAACCTGGGTTCCTGTGGCGCACGCCCGACGTAGTACACGCCGGTACCCAATCCCAGCGCCGCCGCCAGCGCCGCCACCACCATCAACGATGTGCGGGGCGGCGGGGTGCTCATCGCGCGGTGCGCAGCAGCGCTTCTTCCACCAGTGCCTGGGTCAGCACGGTGGGCAGCACGGTCGGTGGTGCGCCGGGGCCGTACACCACGTACAGCGGCACACCCACGGCCTTGTGCTCTTCCAGGAACGCGGTGATCTCCGGGTCCACGTTGGTGTAGTCACCGCGCATGTACACCGCGTTGGTACGGCGCAGGGTTTCCTCGAAACCATGGGTGCCCAGCACCGCACGTTCGTTGGCCTTGCAGGTCACGCACCAATCGGCGGTCATGTTGACGAACACAACGCGGTTGTCCTGGCGCAGCCGGTCGAGCATCTGCGGCGAATAGGCCACCACGTTGTCGGCGGCCGCCAGTGCGGCCTTGGCCGGTGCAGCGATGCGGGTCACGCCCCACACCGGCACCAGCGCGCCCAGCAGCAGCACCAGCGCCAGGGCGGCGCCGACGCGCTGGCTGCGCCAGCGGCTGCGTTCGAACCACCACAGCGCCAGGCCCAGCACCACCAGCCCGGCCAGCACCAGCGCCATCGCATCCACGCCACGCTGCTTGCCCAGCACCCACAGCAGCCACAGCGCGGTGGCATACATCGGGAAGGCCAGCACCTGCTTCAGGGTTTCCATCCACGCACCCGGGCGCGGCAGGCACTTGGCCAGCGAGGGCACGAAGCCGATCAGCAGGAACGGCAGCGCCAGGCCCAGGCCCAGCATCAGGAACACCAGCATCGCCGGCACCGCCGGTGCGGTGAAGGCATAGGCCAGCGGCGCCCCCATGAACGGTGCCACGCACGGGCTGGCCACCACGCAGGCGAGCACGCCGGTGAAGAAATCGCCCATCGGCCCGCTGCGCGAGGCCAGCGACTGGCCCACGCCGCCCAGGCTGCCGCCCAGGGTGAACACCCCGGACAGGCTCAGGCCTACGGTGAACATCAGGTACACCAGCGCGGCGATGAACCACGGGTGCTGCAGCTGGAAGCCCCAGCCTGCGGCCTGCCCGGCGGCGCGCAACGCCAGCACCAGCGCGCCGATCGCGGCGAACGCCACCAGCACGCCGGCGGTGTACCAGAGCGCATGGCTGCGCGCGCGCTGGCGGCTTTCACCGCTCTGCGCCACGCCCAGCACCTTCAGCGACAGGATCGGCAGCACGCACGGCATCAGGTTGAGGATCAGGCCGCCGGCCAGCGCCAGCAGCAATGCGGTGACCAGGGTGACCGGCGCGGCACTGCCGCTGGCACCCGGAGGACGCGTGCGCTGGTCGTTGTCGGCGCTGGCGTCGGGCGTGCCGTCGGCGGGCAGCTCCAAGGCCGGTTCGTTCGGGCGGATCAGCATCGGCTGGGTCGCCATGCCGGTAGCCTCGCGCGCCTGCGCGCGCTTCTCGCGCGACACCAGCGGCGCGATCACTTCGCTGCGGCGTGCTTCTTCATCCGCGCTGGCGTTGACCTTGCCGGCCGGCAGCGCCAGCTTCACCCGCCGGGTCATCGGCGGGTAGCAGATGCCATCGGTCTGGCAGCCCTGGAAGGTGATCACCAGCGTGGCATCGGCGGCATCGGCCACGCTGCGG
>DGIP01000220.1:0-185 GCA_002386405.1 Stenotrophomonas maltophilia | reverse complement strand
GCGGCATCGGCCACGCTGCGGCGCAGCGGCAGCTTCACGTCGACCTGGTCGAAGTACACCGACACATCGCCGAAGTGTTCGTCGCGGTGCGACTTGGCGGCCGGCCACAGCGGCTTGTCCGCGCGGATGCCCGGGGCACCTTCCAGCTTCAGCGAGGTGCGGTCGCGGTAGAGGTAGTAGCCCGG
>DGIP01000002.1 GCA_002386405.1 Stenotrophomonas maltophilia | reverse complement strand
CGCAGGTGCGCGGCCAGGGCGGCGGCATCGTCGCCCGCGCCCAGCGCGACCTGCTGCTCCACCCCGTGCCAGCCGTGGCGGTGGTCGTACTCCAGCAGGCCATCGCGCACCGCCAGGTTGGCGGCGGTCTGCATCTCGGCGTTGATGGTGGTGGTGACGTGGTAGCCCTTGTTGAGCACGTCGCCGCCGAAGCGGGCGATCATCTCCTGGCGGACCAGTTCGGCCACGTAGGGGGCTTCCACCTGCACCGGCGGCTCATGCGCGCTGGCGTGCATCGGCACGGCCTTGGCCGCGTCGGCCTCGGCCTGGCTGATGAAGCCCAGGTTGGCCATGCGCTGCAGCACGTAGTAATCGCGGCGCTCGCGGGCGCGCTCGGGGTTGCTGATCGGGTTGCCGCTGGAGGGGAACTTGGGGATGCCGGCCAGCGAGGCCATCTCGTCCAGGCTCAGCTCGCCCAGCTTCTTGCCGTAGTAGAACTCGGCCGCAGCGGCCACGCCGTAGGCGCGGTTGCCGAAGAAGCTCTTGTTGAGGTACAGCTCGAAGATCTCGTCCTTGCTCAGTTCCTGCTCGATCTTGCGCGCCAGCAGGATCTCGGCCAGCTTGCGGGTGTAGCTGTACTCGGAGCTGAGGAAGAACTGGCGGGCCACCTGCTGGGTGATGGTCGACCCACCCGGGACCCGCTTGTCGTTGGTGGTGGCCAGCAGCCACACCGCGCGGCCGATGCCCTTGTAGTCCACGCCCCCGTGCTCGTAGAAGCGGGCGTCCTCGGTGGCCAGGAAGGCCTGCTTCAGGCGCTCCGGGACCTCCTTCATGGTGATCGGGGTGCGCCGGGACTCGCCGAACACGGCCATGAGCTTGCCGTCGGCCGCATAGACGTACATGGGCTCCTGCATCTCGATGTCGCGCAGGGTCTGGACGTCCGGAAGACGGGAGGAAATGGCGTAGTACAGGCCCCCGGCGACCGCGGCGCCGATCAGTGCCAGGACCAGGAAGGCGACCAGCAACCAGCGCAGCCAGCGGCGAAGGCGAGTCATCAGTGTCAGATTCCGATTGCGAATTTCGTGGCCGCAGAGTATAGATTACGCAAGGGAACGGCTGGGGTTGTTCCCGGGGAGAGCATTTCGGTCACCGTCAGGGGACGGGTGAAACGTGTCGTAAGTACACGTTTTGCACGTTGATGGTTGCGAATTGCAAAAAAAACGTTATTAATGCGCGGGCGCAAGTTTTGCGTCCAAGTGCCCGTCGGCAGGGGAGAAACCGTGGGGCTTATCCCAAAAAGCCAGTCGCCGCTTATTGGCGTCGACATCAGCTCGACTGCAGTAAAGCTCTTGCAGCTTTCCCGCAGTGGCAATCGTTTCCGCGTGGAACATTACGCTGTGGAACCACTACCGCCGAATGCGGTGGTGGAAAAGAACATCGTGGAAGTGGAGGCCGTGGGTGAGGCCATCCGCCGCGCGGTGAACCGTTCAGGTACCAAGGCCCGGCATGCCGCCGCGGCCGTGGCCGGCTCTGCGGTCATCACCAAGCTCATCCCGATGCCCGCTGACCTGGACGAGAACGACATGGAAGCCCAGGTCGAGCTCGAAGCGGTCAACTACATCCCGTACCCGATCGAGGAAGTGAACCTCGATTTCGAGGTGCTGGGCGCGATTCCCAACAACCCGGAAATGGTCCAGGTGCTGTTGGCGGCGTCGCGGTCCGAGAACGTGGAGCTGCGCCAATCGGCGCTGGAGCTTGGTGGCCTGACCGCCCGGGTGATGGACGTGGAGGCCTTCGCGGTCGAAAACGCCTTCGCGCTGGTGGCCAGTGAACTGCCGATCGCCAGCGATGGCGTGGTCGCGCTGGTCGACATCGGCGCCACCATGACCACCCTGAACGTACTCCGTGGCGGGCGCAGCCTGTACAGCCGCGAACAGGTGTTCGGTGGCAAGCAGCTCACCGACGAGGTCATGCGCCGCTACGGCCTGACCTACGAGGAAGCGGGCCTGGCCAAGCGCCAGGGTGGGCTGCCGGAAAGCTACGAGATGGAAGTGCTCGAGCCGTTCAAGGAAGCCACGGTCCAGCAGATCAGCCGCCTGCTGCAGTTCTTCTATGCAGGCAGTGAGTTCAACCGGGTCGACCACATCGTGCTGGCCGGCGGTTGCGCGGCGCTGGCCGGTCTTCCGGAGATGGTGGAGGAACAGCTGGGCGTGGCCACCGTGGTGGCCAATCCGCTGGCGCAGATGACGCTGGGTCCGAAGGTGCAGGCGCATGCCCTGGCCCAGGACGCCCCGGCGCTGATGATTGCCACCGGTCTGGCGCTGAGGAGCTTCGACTGATGGCAAGAATCAATCTATTGCCCTGGCGCGCCGAGCGGCGCAAGCAACGCCAGCGCGAGTTCATGACCATGCTGGGCTTTGCCGCCATCGCGGGCGTGGTGCTGTCGGCGCTGATCTGGTTCTACTACGACCGCCAGATCAGTGGCCAGGGGGACCGCAACGCGTTCCTGACGGCCGAGATCGCGCGGGTCAAGGAGCAGAACAAGGAAATCGATCGCCTCGATCGCCAGAAGGATCGCCTGCTGGCGCGCAAGAAGGTGATCGAACAGCTGCAGGCCAAGCGCTCGCAGATGGTGCACCTGTTCGACGCGCTCGTCCGGACCATCCCCGATGGGCTGGTGCTGACCGCGCTGAAGCAGGAAGGCGACATCCTGACGCTGGAAGGGCGCACCCAGTCCAACGCCCGGGTCAGCGCCTACATGCGCAACCTGGAGAGTTCAGGCTGGATGACCAAGCCGGAACTGTCGGTGATCGAAGCGCGCAAGCCGGAAGAAGAGAAGGACAAGCCGATCGGCCCCGTCTCCGACATCTCCGCGCTGCCGTACGTGTTCGTGGTCAAGGTGACGCTGCCGGCACAGAGCGAAGCCGTTGACGGTATCGCGCCGGATGGCAGCGTGGTGGCACCGGGAGATCGGAAGA
>DGIP01000096.1 GCA_002386405.1 Stenotrophomonas maltophilia | reverse complement strand
CCGCGTCGCCGATCCGGGCCCGGAAACGGCCGCCGGCGTAGCCAGCGGCAGGGCCGGGCAGGGCCCAGAGGCGGGTGCTGCCGGCCAGGACGTAGCCGGCCAGGTCCGGAAGCAGCAGCGTGGCGCGGCCGTCGGGGCCGATGAAAGTCAGGTCCGCCAGCCGCGCGTGGCCGGTGCCGCCATTGTAAAGCACCAGCATGGCGTGGCCGGCGGCGTCGCGAAGGTCCGTGGACAGGGCCGGCGCCGGGCGCGGCTGCGGCCCGGCCACGAACACCGGCAGCGATACCTGCAGCGGCGGGCTCCCGGGGCCGGCCCGGAGCACCAGCCGGTAGCCCTGTTCAGCGCTGGGGGCGGCGCCGATCCGGACCACGCGTACCCGCTGCCGGGCGTTCGGTGCCAGCGCCAGGCGGGTCGGGCTCACCACCACGTCCTGTGCCGGGGTCAAGCGTTCGGCGTCGACGCTCTGTTCCCACCGATACAGCCGGGCCTGCCCCGACCACGGCTGCGCCGTTTCGTTGTGCAGCCACAGTTCGCTGTCGCGCTGCTCCGGGCGCAGCGCGATCCGCAGCGGCGATACCTCCAGCGCCTGCGCGGCGGTGGGTGCCAGCAGCGGCAGCAGCAGGCAGGCGCGGATCAGAACGTGAGCGTGAGCCATGGCCGGCGCGCGTCCTGGTCGTCTTCGTCCGCCGGGGTCAGCTGCTGCACCTGGGGCGGGGCCGGGGCCTCGTCGTCGCTGCGCCGGTGGGTGCTGCCACAGCGGTCACGCGCGACCTCTGCGTCCAGTGTGCATGCGTCCGCGATCCGCAGGCGGACCTGCAGGGGCGCACTGGCCGCCTGGGTGGCGGACAGCAGGGTGGTCAGCGCCACGCAGGTGGCGAGGCGGGCGCGGCGGCGTCGGTTCATCCGGGTCGGCAGCGAGGGGTCGTTGGGATATCGGCCCGGCGCTGGCGGTCTTGAGCGGCGCTGACTCAGTAGGTGATCGTCACCTTGATCTGGTCGCTGTAGCTGCCGGCGGCCACCGCGCCGACCGTGGGCGGTGCACGCCCGTACACGGTCAGGGTCTGGGCGCTGCCGGTTCCCGTGCCCGAGACCAGGTCCACGTTGGCGGTGCTGCCCCAGCGCTGGGTGCGGGTGCTTTCGCGGTACAGCGCATAGGGAATGAACCAGGCCGGGTTGGTGGTGTGCCGCATTCGTCGCACGGTGCCGTTGGCATACAGGCCGTTGTCCAGCGCGATCGTGTAAGCGGTGCGGTTGAGGCAGGTCAGGCCGATGGTGGAGGTGCGGTCGATGTTGGCGGTGATCGTGCCGGCACTGCTGCCGAAGTCCATGTCGGTGGTGACATAGGCGCTGCACTGCGGCAGCACGGTGGCGGTGACGGTGAAGGGGAAGCCGCCGGTGGCGGTCTTGTGCCCGCTGACGCCGCTGGCCGTGGTGCAGGCCGCCGGCGCGGTGGCCGTGCCCAGCAGCACCTCGTTGTAGGCATATTCCAGGCGCACGTCGGCACCGGTGAATGACGTGCTGTAACTGCCCGCGGCCAGCGTCTGGCTGGCCGGGATGCGGCCGTAGATGGTCACGGTGACCGCGCCGCTGCCGCCGGTGAGCAGCGGCACCGAGTAGTTCAGGTCCACCACCTGCGGGCCGGGGGTAGTGCCCGGGGTCAGCCCCCAGATGGTGCTGTACGCGGCGCTGGTGAACAGCTGGAAGCTGAGTGGATCGGCGGTGGTGTTGGTCATCCGCCGCAGCGGTGAAATCGCCACGCCGGTGGTGCCCACGCCGATGCCGATGCAGGCGCGCACCGACGCCGTTGCCAGCAGGCTCAAGGCGGTGGTGTTGCAGGTGATGGTGAACGTGGTGGTGGTGAAACTGGGCGCGGCGGCCGCGTTGCCGACGTTGCCGAAGGCCGCCGTGACCGGGGTGGTGGTGGTGCAGGTGGTGTCGGCCCGGGCCACGCCGGCGCCCAGCAGACCGGCCAGCACCAGCACCCCGCCCAGCAGCAGGCGCATGCTCATGGCCCGGCTCCGGCCACGCAGCGCAGCGGCCCCAGCCGCAGTGCGGCGCTGCCCGGCGCCGTGCTGACCGGCACGCGCACTTCGCAGCGCCCGTCATCGGTGTCCACCTGCAGCAGTGCCTGTGCCGGCAGGTCTTCCAGGTAGACCTCGCCGTCGTAGCCCACCGTGGCGCTGCGCTGGTCGGGCAGGCGCACCTGGCTGCCGGCTTTCAGGGGCTGATCCTGCGCGTCGTGCAGGACAAGGGTGATGGCGCGGGTGCGGCGCAGCCCGAAACTCACCCCCAGCCCGGCGCTCTGTTGCGGTGTCACCAGCGTGTCCACGCGGTCGGCGCGCATGTCCGCCGGCAGTTCCAGGGTGTCGATCGAAATCCGGTTGCGCTGCCAGGACAGCAGCGGCGTGACCAGCAGCATGCCGTTGTCGTCGGTCACGCCGATCACGCGGTTCTCCAGGCGGACCGGCACGCCGCCCACGCCGTTGGTGGAGACCACCGCAAACGCGTCCGGCACCTCGCGGGCGGCGAACAGGTGCCCGCCCATCCAGACCACGCTGCCGCTGGCATTGGCATAGGCGAAGTTGGCATCGCCCTGGCGTGCCGCGCCCAGCGAGTAACGGCCCACCCGGTTCAACCAGCCGGCCTCGACCAGCCCGCCGGTGCCGTCATCGCCCTGCCGGGCCTGCACCCGCCAGCCGTAACCGCCCTGGCTGCCGTCGCCGGGCACCGGCTGGGACACATCCACCGTGTACAGGTTGCGGTCGCCATTGCGCTGGGCGGCCAGGTTGCTCTGGCGGTTGTTGCCCAGGCTGGCCGACAGGGACAGGTACACGCTGCGGTCGGCGTTGTCGTCCAGGTTCTGGTTGAACGAGGCGTAGGCCGACCAGCGTTCGGAGAACGTGCGGTTCCAGAACACGCTGGCGTAGCGGCGGTCGTCGCCATCGGGGTAGGACAGGCGCAGGTAGCTGGCGCTGAGCGAGCCAAGCCGGCCCAGGCTGGCGCCGGCGGTGACCTGGTCGGTGACGTCCGGCGGCAGCGCCCCCTGCAGGCTGCCCAGGTCCTGGAAGTCGCCATGGGTGCGGCGGGTGGCGGCGTTGAGGTTGAACACCCGGTTGTTCCAGCTGTACCCCAGCGCCCACTGGCCGCCCTGCAGGCCGTCGCGGCGGCTGTGCGCGTAGGACGCGTTGACCACGCCGGCCTGGCCCAGCTGCCACCAGCCGCCGGCGCAGAT
>DGIP01000162.1 GCA_002386405.1 Stenotrophomonas maltophilia | reverse complement strand
GCGCAGCTGCGCAGGCCGGTTTTCCTCTGCCGGCACTGGCGTGGAGTAACGCCATGTCGCTGAAAATCAATGAGCTCTGCGTCAACTGCGACGTATGCGAGCCCGCCTGTCCCAACCAGGCCATCTCGATGGGTGAAACCATCTACGTGATCGACCCTGCACGCTGCACCGAATGCGTGGGGCATTTCGACGAACCGCAGTGCGTGGTCGTCTGCCCGGTGGAATGCATCGATCCCGATCCGGACATTCCCGAAACCCAGGAAGCGCTGCTGGCCAAGCTGCATGGGCTCCAGCGCGATCATCCCGAACTCTATGTGGAGTCTGCGCCCGAATGAACACCCCCTCCCGTCGCTGGTTGCTGCTGCTCCTGTTGTGGACGCCGTCCCTGTGGGCCGCCGAGCCGGCGCCGCAGGCCACGCTGGCCGCACATCCTGAAGGCGTCGCCATCGCCAGTGGCCATCACCTGGCGACCGAAGCGGGCATGGAAATCCTGGCCAAGGGCGGTAACGCGTTCGACGCCGCGGTGGCGGTGTCCTCCACCCTGGCGGTGGTCGAGCCGATCAGCTCCGGCCTGGGTGGCGGCGGGTTCTTCCTGCTGCACGATGCCAGCACCGGCAAGGACGTGATGCTGGACGCGCGCGAAACCGCGCCGGCCGCGGCGACCCCCGAAGCATTCCTGGACAGCAAGGGCGAGCTGGACCGCGATCGTTCGGTGAACGGCCCGTGGTCGGCCGGCATTCCCGGCCTGCCGGCGGCGCTGGTGGAGCTGTCGGCCAAGCACGGCAAGCTGCCGCTGCAGGCATCGCTGGCCCCGGCGATCCGCATCGCCCGCGAGGGTTTCCCGGTCTATGCGCGCATGGCCAAGGGCTATGCCTCGCGCCGTGAAGTGATGGAGCGTTACCCCGGAACGCGCGAGGTGTACCTGCGCAACGGCAAGCCGATCGCCGAAGGCGATGTGTTCAAGCAGCCGGAGCTGGCGCAGACGCTGGAGCGCCTGGCCGCAGGCGGCTTCGACGGCTTCTACAAGGGCCAGACCGGCAAGCTGCTGCTGGCCGGGGTGAAGCAGGCCGGTGGCAAGTGGACGGCCGACGAGCTGGCCGGTTACCGGGTCAAGCAGCGCGAACCGATCGTGTTCAATTACCGCGACTGGAAGATCACCACCGCCTCGCCGCCGTCCTCCGGTGGCATCGCGCTGGCATCGATGCTGCAGATCCTGGAAGGCTGGGACCTGAAGGCGATGGACCCGGCCCACCGCACCCACCTGGTGGTGGAATCGATGCGCCGCGCGTTCCGTGACCGCACCTTCTTCCTGGGCGATCCGGACTTCGTGCAGATTCCGCAGAAGGTGCTGACCAGCCGTGATTACGCCCAGGGCCTGCGCGCCACCATCCACCCGGAAAAGGCCACCCCGAGCGACCTGCTGTCGGGCAACCCGACGCCGCTGGAAGACGACGAGACCACCCACTTCTCGATCATCGACCAGCAGGGCAACCGCGTCGGCGCCACCCAGACGGTGAACCTGCTGTATGGCTCGGGCCTGATTCCGTCGGGCACCGGCGTGCTGCTCAACAACGAGATGGACGATTTCGCGCTCAAGCCGGGCACGCCCAATGCGTTCGGCGTGATGGGCTATGCGGCCAACGCGCCGAAGCCGGGCAAGCGCATGCTCAGCTCGATGACCCCGACCTTCATGGAATCGGCCGACAAGGTCGTGGTGCTGGGCACCCCGGGCGGCAGCCGCATCATCACCATGGTGCTGCTGGGCGTGCTGGGCTACGACGATGGCCTGGACGCGCAGCAGGTGGCCGCATTGCCGCGCTTCCACCACCAGTGGCTGCCCGACGTGATCGAGGCGGAAACCGGTGCGTTCGATGCAGGTACCATCAAGCAGCTGCAGGCGATGGGCCACAAGATTGACCTGCCCGGCGACAGCGCCGAAGGTGGGCGCGGTTCCAGCCACGTGTGGGGCAACCTGCAGACGGTGGAATGGAACCGCCGCAGCAACCAGCTCAGCGTGGGCAGCGATCCGCGCAACCCGGTCGGCTCCGGCGCCGTCGCACCGGCGGCGGCAAAGTAAAACGAAAACCCCGCTGCGGCGGGGTTTTTTCATGCCGGCGGATAGCGAATTATTAACGCGGCCCGCCGGATAATTTACCGATGAAACTATGGTCCATCCGCGGTAACTCACAGAAGCTCGATGGCGGCGCGATGTTCGGCAATGCGCCGCGTGCGGTCTGGGAAAAATGGGCGGCACCCGACGATCTCAACCGGATTGAACTGGCCTGCCGCGCACTGCTGGCCAGCCCGCTGGCCGGAAAGACGGTGCTGTTCGAAACCGGTGTCGGCGCGTTCTTCGAGCCGAAGCTGCGTGACCGTTACGGCGTGCAGGAACCCAGCCATGTGCTGATCGAATCGCTGCGCGAAGCCGGCTTCGAGCACGAGGACATCGACGTGGTGGTGCTCAGCCACCTGCATTTCGACCACGCCGGAGGCCTGCTGGCGCCGTGGAGCGAAGGCCGCGCGCCGGAGCTGTTGTTCCCCAACGCGACCTTCCTGGTCGGTGCCGAACACTGGGAACGCGCGCTGCATCCGCATCCGCGTGACCGCGCCAGCTTCATTCCCGAACTGCCGCAGCTGCTGCAGGACAGTGGGCGGCTGGAGATCGTGCAGGGGCCGTATTCGCGCACGCTGGGCAACAGCGTGCGTTTCAGCTTCAGCGATGGGCACACCCCGGGCCTGATGCTGGCCGAGATCGTCGGCCCCGAACAGGTGCAGGGCGAGCCGCGCGGTGGCGTGGTGTTCTGTGCCGACCTGATTCCGGGGCGTTCATGGGTGCACGTGCCGATCACCATGGGCTACGACCGCAACGCCGAACTGCTGATCGACGAGAAGCGCAGCTTCCTGGAAGACAAACTGGCGCGCAACGTGCACCTGTTCTTTACCCACGATCCCGAGTGCGCGCTGGCCCAGGTCACCCGGGACGAGAAAGGGCGGTTCGGTACCGCCCACGAACAGGGTGAATTGAAGGCCCGCGCGCTGGCCTGACAGCGCGTGGATCAACCGACCACGCGGGTCCCGAAAATGCGATCGCCCGCATCGCCCAGGCCCGGCAGGATGTAGCCCTTCTCGTTGAGCCGTGCATCGATCGCGGCAGTGAAGATCTCCACGTCCGGGTGCGCCGCCTGCACGGCCGCAATGCCTTCCGGCGCCGCCACCAGGAAAATACCCTTGATCCGCCGTGCACCGGCGCGCTTGAGCATGTCGATGGTGGCGATCAGGGTGCCGCCGGTGGCCAGCATCGGGTCCAGGATCAGCGCGTCGCGCTCTTCCAGGCGCCCGGTGAGGCGCTCGAAGTAGGGCACCGGCTGCAGGGTTTCCTCATCGCGCTGCAGGCCGACCACGCTGACCCGCGCGGCCGGGATCAGCGACAGCACGCCGCTGAGCATGCCCAGCCCGGCGCGCAGGATCGGCACCACGGTGATCTTCGCGCCGGCAATGCGCTGCACGGTCACCGGGCCGGCCCAGCCGGAAAGGGTGTGCGCTTCGGTGTCCAGGTCGGCGGTGGCCTCGTAGGCGAGCAGGCCGCCCAGCTCGTTGGCCAGCTCGCGGAAGTCCTTGGTGCTCAGGGACGCATCGCGCATCAGGCCGATCTTGTGCTGCACCAGCGGGTGGCGAACTTCGACGATTTTCATGGGAATGCCAACAAAACGGGGAGAACGCCATTTTGCCGCACCGGTGCCATGGCCGGCCATAGCCCGCCCCTGAAGGTGCCCATCGCCACCGGTGTCACGTTCATGCAATCTCCCGGACATACCGTGCTGACCCAATCTTTACACCGTTGGGGAAGCCGTGCAGAACAAATCGCCGTTGGGGTTGGCCATCAGCCTGTCGTTGCTCGTCCTGTCCACCGCGCCTGCCGTGGCCGCCGCGAGCGGGGAGCTCGCTGGCGCTGCGGCAGCCACCGAACTGGACCGGGTGGAAGTGCGCCCGCAGCTGGAATCGCAGACCCGTGCGGTTGACCTCAAGCGCAGCAGCGACGCCATCCAGGACGCGGTATCGTCCGATGCCATGGGCGTCTACCCGGACAAGAACGTGGCCGAATCGCTGCAGCGCCTGCCAGGCGTCAGCGTCACCCGTGACCAGGGCGAGGGCCGCTTCGTGGTGGTGCGCGGCCTGGATGCCAACCTCAACAGCGTCAGCATCGACGGCATCGCCGTGGGTACCCCGGAAGATTCCAGCCGCGCCGCGCCGCTGGACGTGATTCCCTCCGACTCGACCGAACGCCTGCGCGTGGTCAAGTCGCCGACCCCGGACATGCCCGGCGACGCCATCGGCGGCGCGATCCTGGTCGAGTCCGCCTCGGCCTTCGACCGCGACGGGCGCAGCCTGCGTGGCAAGATCGAAGCCAGCCACCAGGACCTGTCCGGCCACACCAGCCCCAAGGCCGCGTTCAACTACAGCGAAGTGTTCGCCGATACCTTCGGCGTGGCGCTGGGCGTGAACTACCAGAACCGCAAGTTCGAGTCCGACAACAGCGAAGTCGAGTACGGCGAATTCGACGGCGGCAGCGAAGACGAGCTGTTCGCCAACAGCCTGCAGCACCGCAAGTACGAGATCGAGCGCAAGCGCATCGGCGCCAACCTCAATTTCGACTGGCGCCCCAACGAAGACAGCCAGTACTACCTGCGCACGCTGTACAGCCAGTTCGATGACGCCGAAACCCGCCAGCGCACCATCTTCAACTTCGGCGATGGCGAGGTCACCGCGCTGGGCAACAACCAGTTCCGCGTCGATGACCTGCCGGCCGATGCGATCCAGAAGCGCATGCGCTACCGCACCAAGAAGGAAAACACCTTCGCCGCCAGCCTGGGCGGCGAAAACCGCCTGACCAACGCGGTGCTGGATTACAAGGTCGGTTACACCCGCACCGAAGAACGCGTCAACGACGAGATGGAAGCGCGCTTCGAGTACAACGGCGATGACCTGGCCGCCACCGTGGACCAGAACAGCGGCATCCCGCGCTACACGCTCAGCGATGCCAGCTGGATGGACAACGGCAACTACGATTTCGACCGCTTCGTGCTCTCGCCCAAACGGGTGGACGACAAGGAGCACAGCGCCCAGGTCAACATCCGCTTCGACGGCGACAACAGCAGCTACAAGTTCGGCCTGCTGGGCCGCTGGCGCGACCGTGACGTGGACACCGACGAGCGCGAACTGCGCGTAGGTCCGGACGTGGCGTTGTCCGACTGGACCACATCCACGCCCGACCACCGTGGCGGCAGCCTCGGCCAGGGCATGAGTTCGGATGCGATGCGCCGCTACTGGGCCCAGTTCGGCAGCCAGTACAGCGCCCGCCCGCAGGATGTCGGCGCCAATGCGATGACCTCGCTGGAAGAGGATTACACCGCCAGCGAAGACATCTTCGCCACCTATGCCATGGGCACCTGGGATGTGGGCAACCTGCGCATCATCGGCGGCGTGCGCGTGGAAAACACCCAGTTCCAGGCCACCGGCAACCAGGTCGACGTGGCCGCCAATGGCCGCAGCTACACCGTGACCCCGCTGACCGCCGACCGCAGCTACACCAACGTGCTGCCGGGCCTGCACCTGCGCTATGACGCGGGCAGCGACTGGGTGCTGCGCGCGGCTGCCAACAAGACCGTGTCGCGCCCGTCGTTCGGCGATATCGCGCCGCGCATCGGCTACAACCGCGGCGACGAGGAAGTGCGGTTGGGCAACCCGGAACTGGATCCGTACGAATCCAAGAACGTGGACCTGTCGTTCGAGCGCTACATCGGCAGCACCGGCATCCTCTCGCTGGGCCTGTTCCACAAGTCGATCGACGGCTACATCGTCAACACCGTCAGCGACAGCGATCCCGAATACCCGGGCTTCGACGTCACCCGCGTGATCAACGGCGACAAGGCCAA
>DGIP01000307.1:498-3530 GCA_002386405.1 Stenotrophomonas maltophilia | reverse complement strand
AGCCGCCACGCGTGGCGGCAGCTGCGCGGCTATCCGCTGCCAGGCATCCGCCGGCGGCAATCGTTCGGCGGGCAGCGCGCGCAGGCGCGCCTGCAGGTCGGAATCGATGTCGTGGTTGTCGTCGTTGTTGTTCATGCCGGTTCTCCCAGACGCGCGCGCAACAGGCCGCGCGCGCGGTGCAGCTGTGCCTTGGAACTGCCCACCGCCATCTGCAGCTGGTCGGCAATCTCCTGGTGTTTCCAACCCTCGATGTCGTGCAGCACCAGCACGGCGCGGGCGCGCGGCGGCAGGGTCTCCAGCGCGCGCTCCAGGTCCAGGCTGGTGCCCGCGCAGCGGTCCACTGCCGGCACCGCCGCCAGCAGGTCCCAGCCTTCCTCGCCGCTGTCGCCCGCGTCGCGGGCGGCGTTGGCGCGCAGCTCCATCAGTGCCGCGTTCACCCCCAGCCGGTGCAGCCAGGTGCCCAGGCTGCTGTCGAAGCGGAACCCGGGCAGTGCGCGCCACGCCTGCAGGAACGCCTCCTGCAGCGCATCCTCGGCGCGCGCGGCATGCCCGCCGCACAGCCGCCACAACACCGCATACAGGCGCGGCGCATGCCGGCGGTAGATGCGCTCGTAGGCGGCGGTGTCGCCGGCCACCGCCGCCCGCACCCACGCGGACTCGTCGGTGCAATCGGCGTCGTTGGCAGCGTGCAGGGCGGGCATGGTCGTATCGAGCATATTCCTTGGATGCAGGGACGTTCGAAAAGGTTTAAACCTTTCCGGCCCCCGTTGCATCCAATTTCCTGTCACCACGCCGGGCGTGGCCCCAGGAGCTCCCATGTCGCCCAGTTGCCTTGCCCTTCTGCTGTCGCTGGCCAGCGCGTGCACCCTGCCGGGAAGCCCGGTGACGCTGCGGGTGGCACTGCCGCCGCAACCGGACCTGTGCGTGCAGTACCAGGATCATGCGCCGCTGTGCGTCTCACGCCTGGTCGGCGTGCTGGCGCAGCCGGGCAGGGCCCGCCGTTACCGCGCGGGGTAAACTGACGCTCCCCCCGTCGAACCTGGTTTCCATGAAAGAACACCTGCCCGCCTGGACCCATGAGTGGCTGCAGTACGGGGCCCCTGCCCTGAAGATCCTGCTGACCCTGCTGGTGGCGTGGCTGTTGCGGCTGATCGCGCGCCGGTTGCTGCGCCGGGTTGGCGAGCACTACACGCTGCCACCGGAAATGGTGATGGGCGCGCGCCGGGTGTTCACCTTCGTGGTGTATTTCACCGTGCTGCTGGTGGTGCTGCAGATCATCGGCGTGCAGGCCAGCGTGCTGTGGACCGCGTTCACCGGCTTTGCCGCCGTGGGCGCGGTGGCGTTCTTTGCCGCGTGGAGCGTGCTGTCCAACATCTTCTGCACCCTGCTGATCTTCACCACCCGCCCGTTCCGGCTGCACGACTACATCGAGGTGCTGGAGAACGGCGAGAAGCCCGGACTGAAAGGGCGCGTCATCGACGTCAACCTGATCTACACCACGCTGCAGGAGAACAGCGGCGGCCACGAAGGCACGGTGCTGCAGATTCCCAACAACATGTTCTTCCAGCGCACCGTGCGCCGCTGGCGCGATCCGTCGCAGGCACCGGGCGGCATCCAGGGCGACGGCTGACCGCCCGGTAGGCAACGACCGTTGGTCGTTGAACAAGGACAGTCAGCGTAGCTGACTGTCCTTGCTGCCCCGCCGGTTGTAGGTGCCCGCATCGTGCTGCGCGGCGTCTTCTGCTTCCTGGCAGCGCACGCACAGGCGCACGCCCGGCACCGCGCGGCGGCGCGCTTCGGGAATGGGCGCTTCGCATTCTTCGCAATGGGTCAGCCCGGGACCGTGGCGCAGCTGCGCGCGGGCGCGCTGGATGGCGTCATCCACGGTTGCGTCGATCTGGTCCTGGACGGCGCCGTCGCCTGCCCACCCTGTGGCCATGCCGCATCTCCCATACCGTTGCCGGACCACCAGCATAGATCCGGCCGGGCAGGGTCGGTTTACGGCCGGCTGAACATCCCCCGGTTCCGGTGAACCGTTCAGCCCGTCATCACCAGATCAGGTCGTCGGGTACTTGGAACTGCGCGTAGTACGCATCGTCTTCGGCATTGCCGGTGCTGGGCTCGGCGGACGCAGCGCGATCCTTGCCATTGTCGAGCACGATCGCGGCCGGGTCGCGCTCGCGGATCTTGTCGGCGGCCGCACGCGGCACCAGCTCGAAACCCTCGCCCAAGCGCACGATCACCAGGCTGCCCACGGCCAGCTGGCGGCGCAGCACTTCGTTGACCAGCAGGGTGCGGATCAGGGTGCCGTCGTTGAAGCGGTACTCGCTTTCACCTTCGCGCTTGACCCGGTTGCTTTCGATGATCTGGCGCACCTGCGCCTGCAGCTCCTGCAGGCGGTTCTTTTCCTTGCGTTCGGCTTCCAGCGCGCGGTCGCGCTCGGCCTTTTCCGCCCGCAGGCGCTCGGCCTCGCGCTGGCTGTCAGTGGGCGCCACCGGAGCCTTGCCGTGGCGGGCCTTCACCTGCTCACGCGCGGCCTGGGACACCTGGGATTTCTTGACCAGCCCGGCCTTGAGCAGCTGTTCCTGCAGGGGATTTGCCTTCGCCATTGCCTTTGCATCTGTTGGTGCGGGATTCCAGGCGTCATCATAGCCGCATGACCGCCCTGAAGTACCTCGCCGGCTACCCCGACGC
Organism: Stenotrophomonas maltophilia; assembly: GCA_002386405.1. Classification (GTDB taxonomy): domain Bacteria; phylum Pseudomonadota; class Gammaproteobacteria; order Xanthomonadales; family Xanthomonadaceae; genus Stenotrophomonas; species Stenotrophomonas maltophilia_AD. The sequence goes on along the minus strand of DGIP01000307.1, from coordinate 836 downwards.
CCTGCAGCAGCAGGTGCGCGAGCTGATCGCTGCCGACCGCCTGGGCCCCTGGCTGGAGCGCCGCTATGCCGAGCTGCACACCGTGCGCAACGACCGCCAGCTGTACGACTACACCCAGGCATTGAAGGAGCGCTACCTGCGCCAGTCGGTGCCGCTGTCCAAGGTGATCTACGACAGCCGCCTGCAGGTGCTCAAGCACGCGCTGGGCACGCATACGACCGTATCGCGGGTGCAGGGCAGCCGGCTCAAGGCCAGCCGCGAGATCCGCATCGCCAGCGTATTCCGCGAGGCACCGGCTCCGTTCCTGAAGATGATCGTGGTGCACGAACTGGCGCACC
>DGIP01000307.1:0-199 GCA_002386405.1 Stenotrophomonas maltophilia | reverse complement strand
CAACAAGGCGTTCTACCAGCTGTGCACCCACATGGAAGCGGACTACCACCAGCTGGAGTTCGACCTGCGCCTGTACCTGACCCACCTGGAGCGGGCCAGCGGCTGACGCTCAGCCGATCCCGGCCCAGCGCAGCGCGGCCGCCGCCGCCGCGCCCAGCACCACCACCGCCAGGAACGGCAGCCGCAGCAGCAGCGCCAC
>DGIP01000050.1 GCA_002386405.1 Stenotrophomonas maltophilia | reverse complement strand
GCGCGGTTGATCTCATCGGCCAGCAGCACATGCGTGAAGACCGGGCCCGGGTGGAACTGGAACTGGCGGCTGGTGGCCTCGTAAACCGAGACGCCGAGCACATCGGCCGGCAGCAGGTCCGAGGTGAACTGCACGCGCTGGAAGCCCAAACCCAGGCTGGAGGCCAGCGCGTGGGCCAGCGTGGTCTTGCCCAGGCCGGGCAGATCCTCGATCAGCAGGTGCCCGCCAGAGAGCAGCGCGACGAACGCCAGGCGGACTTCATGGGCCTTGCCCAGCACCAGCCCATTGACCTGGTCCTGCGCGTTGCGCAGGGACTGTCGCAGTTCTTCGGGTAGCATGGCGGGCACGCGGGGCGAAGTATCCATGTTCGTCTCGTGTCGATGATTCCTTCGATTCTATAGAGCAATGCAGGGCGAACAACGCGCACGCACAATATTTTTGGTGTTGTGGACGCTCATCACGGCCGTCAAGCTCGTGGTGGCCGCGCGTCTGCCCCTGTTCGTGGACGAAGCGTTCTATTGGCAGGAAGGCCAGCACCTGGCCGCCGCCTATTCCGATCTGCCCGGGCTGACCGCCTGGCTGGCACGCCTGGGCGTGGAGCTGGGGGGCAACCATGTACTGGCGCTGCGCCTGCCGTTCCTGGCGATCGGGGCGATGCTGCCGTGGCTGGTCTCGCGCATCGCCACCCGCTGGTTTGGCGCGGTGGCGGGCTGGCAGGCGGGCAGCCTGACCTTGTTGATGCCACTGTCGGCCACGCTGGGCATGCTGGCCGTGCCCGATGTGCCGATGGCGCTGGCCGCGGTGCTGTGCCTGGATGCCGGCGCGCGCCTGCTGCGCAATGTCGATGCGGCGGCGGCGGTGAAGCTGTCGCTGGGGCTGGTGATCGGCGCGCTGAGCCATTACCGCTTCATCGGCGTGATCGTGGTCGGCTTCATTGCCCTGCTGCTGTTGCCGCAGGGGCGGCGCACGCTGCGTGATCCGCGCGTGTGGGTCGCGCTGGCGGTGGGCGTGATGGCCTGGCTGCCATTGGTGGCGTGGAATGCCGACAACCAGGATGCCGGCCTGAAGTTCCAGGTGGTCGAACGCCACCCGTGGGCATTCCAGTGGAGTGGCCTGTGGTTCCTGGTGATCCAGCCGATGCTGGTCACGCCGATCCTGTGCATCGCGATGTGGAAGGTGGCGCTGGCCGGCACCCGTTCCGGCGGTGGCGCGCGCGCGCAGTGGCGCTACTTCGGCCTGGTCGGTGCGGTGTCCACGCTGGCGATCTTCGCGCTGGGTTTCTTCACCGACGTGGAGCGCATCAGCTTCCATTGGCCGCTGCCTGGCTACCTGGCGCTGCTGGTGGCGGTGCCGGTGGTGCTCAACGGCTGGCCCCGCTGGCTGCGCCGCACCGGCTGGTGGCTGGCCGGGGCAGGGCTGGCGCTGGCGTTCTCGTATTACCTGGTGGCCTCCAGTCCGGGCCTTCGCGAGCAGCTGGCCGGCGACAAGTATTACCCGCGCAACTTCGCCGGCTGGGCGCCGTTGGCCGATGAGGTGCGCAGGGAACTGGCGGGCATGCCGCCGGGCACGCGCGTGCTGGCCGGCAACTTCAAGGTCGGCGCCGAACTCGGCTTCCAGCTGCGCGATCCGCGCATTGAAGTGCTGCGCCACCCGCTCAACGACAAGCACGGCCGCACCGCGCAGCTGGGCCTGTGGGGCCTGCTGCACGATGGCCAGCGCGATGCGCCGATGCTGCTGGTGCTCTCGCCCAGTGACCAGCGTTACCGCGACCTGCTGGAGCGCTACCACGACATCTGCGCGCAGGTGGGCCCGTTGCCGCCGCCGCGCGTGGTCAGCCAGGACCATGGCTACCAGCGCTTCCTGCTGTTCAAGCTGCCTGCGCAGCGCATCGATGGCCCCTGCGTGACCCCGGCCATGGCCTGGGTGGATGCGCCCCTGCAGGATGAGAAGGTGGCCGAGCGCATGGAAGTGCGCGGGTGGGCGTTCAAGGACGGCGTAGGACTGTCGCGCGTGGAGCTGTTGATCGATGGCCAGCCGGTGGGCGATGCGGTGTACGGCCGCGCGTATGACATCACCGCTGCGTGGAAGATCTCCACCGATCCGCAGCACCCGCGCGTGGCCTTCGATGCCACGCTCGACACCCGCCAGCTCGCGCCGGGCAAACACTGGCTGGGCATGACGCTGTATGGCAACGACGGCAGCGTGGAGCAGTGGCAGGAACAATCCTTCATCGTCCCCGCGCGCTGATCGCGCCGGCATTTTTCACGGAAGAAAAGATCCATGCGCGACGCGTTGCCTGCTGCTGCCTTTCCCGCCGTTGCCGTACCTGCCACCACTGAGCCGCGCGTTCTCTCACGGTTGACCGCCCTGCTGTGGTGCAGCGCGCTCGCGGTCATCGCCGTGGGCCTGGCGGCCATGGCATGGCTGGCGCCGCGCGTTTTGTATGCCGATCCGTGGCGCTTTACCCAGAGCCTGCTGGAGCTGCCGTGGCCCCACAACGTGCTGGCCTCGGACAATGGCCACCGCGAGATCCTGCCCAACCTGGTGCGCTACGCCGAACTGGTCTGGCTGCAGGGCAACCAGTGGCTGCAGATCCTCACCGGCATGCTGTTGGCGGTGCTGTCACTGGCAGGCCTGGCCTGCATCCTGCGTCGCGATGCGGCGGTGCCGGTGGTGCGTGCCGCGGGCGTGCTGACCGCGGCGTTGTCGCTGTTCTGGGTGGGCAGCCAGCGCGTGCTTACCCACGCCAATGAAACCGTGCATGCCTACCTGATCACCGCGCTGTTGATCGCCGGTGTTGCGGCGCTGCTGCGGGGTGGTTGGCGGGGTGCCGCAATGGCGGCGCTGTGCGGGATCGCCGCCACGTTCTCGTTCGGCAGTGGCGTGGCGGTGTTCGTCGGCTTTGCCGCGGTGCTGGTCGTGCGTCGTGCGCCGTGGCAGCACTGGGGGGTGCTGGCCGCCGGCGCCGCGTTGGCCGTGGGCGTGCACCTGGGCATGGGCAACACCGGCATGCGCAGCGACATCGTACTTGCGCCGCTGCGCCAGCTGGACCTGCTGCTGCGTTGGCTGGCCTCGCCCTTCATCTACGCGGCGTGGCCGCTGCTGGACCCGGCCATTGCGCAGCAGCTGCCGGTCGCGCCGCTGCGCGCCGCTGTCGGCGGCGTAGCCGGTGGATATCAATCGGTGTTCGGCCCGGTGATGGGCGCGCGCTGGCCGCACCTGCTGCTGGGGCTGGCCGGGGTGGCAACCCTGCTGGCGATGAGCTGGCGCAGCGGGCAGCGCGGCCGTACCGCCAGTGCCGGTGAAACGGTGGCGTTGGCCCTGGCGTGGTTCGGGCTGGCCGTGGGCGGGTTGATCGCGCTGGGCCGCATGGGCTACTTCGTCGACTATCCCGACCAGCTTTCCGCGCCGCGCTACGTGCTCTGGTCGTGGCTGTTCTGGTGCGGGCTGGTGCTGTGGGCGGTGGTCCGCATCGGGCCGCGCCGCCCCCGCCGCACCGCCGGCCTGGCCCTGCTGCTGACCCTCGCGCTGCTGCCCAGTACCGTCTGGATGGGCATGCTGGGGCTGGGCATGCAGCGGGTGGCGGCCGCCACCGCTACCGCCGTGGCGGCCGGGGTGGTGGATCCGGCGCAGGTCCATGGCGAAACCGTGTTGAGTGAACTGCAGTCCGCGCTGCCGGTGGTGCGGGCGCAGCGCATCTCGATGTTCGCCTGGCCCGAAACCCGCTACCTGCAGGGCGAGCGGGCCGGCCTGGCCGGCACGGGCGTACCCATTCGCGGTGCCGCGTTGGCCCCGGTCGAAAATGCGCTGGGCGGCCCGGCCTGGCGGATCGACTTCGATGCCGACAGCAGCGCCAAGCGGCTGGTCCTGCAGTGTGGTGAGCGCCCGGTGGGGCTGGCCCTGCAGGTAGGCGGCCGTTGGACGGGCTGGGCCACTGGCCCGCTGGAAACGGCCTGCCTGGGCGCCCTGCAGCTGCGCTGAGGGCTCAGGGCAGGGTGTAGCCGGCTTTGCGCAGCAGCCCGCTGAGGACGATCAGCGGCAGGCCGATCAGGGCAGTCGGGTCGCGGTTGTCGATCGCCTCGAACAGCGTGATGCCCAATCCCTCGCACTTGAAGCTGCCGGCGCAGTCCAGCGGCTGCTCGGCCGCCACGTAGCGGGCAATCTCGTCCGCGCCCAGTGCCCGGAACCGTACCTCGGTCAGGTCGCAGGCCTCCAGCACCCGGTCGTCGCGGACCAGGCAGATCGCGGTGTGGAAGGCCACCGTCTGCCCGGACATTGCCGCCAGCTGCGCGTGCGCCCCCGGCACATCGCCGGGCTTGCCCAGCGGGGCCCCGTTCAGGTCCGCGACCTGGTCCGAACCGATCACCCAGCGCCCCGGGTGGCGGGCCGCCACCTCGGCCGCCTTGGCCCGCGCCAGCCGGATCGCCAGCGCACGTGGCGCCTCGCCCGGGGCAGGGGCCTCGTCCACGTCCGGCCGCGCCGTCTCCAGCGGCAGGCCCAGCCGTTCCAGCAGTTCACGGCGGTAGCGGGAGGTGGAGGCCAGCAGCAGGGGAAGCATGCGACAATACCGGGGTGACTGGGGTGGGCCGCACTCTACCGCACGTTCCCGCATCGGGGTAATTGACAACGGGCGGTGGCGTCCTTAACATTCAGCGGCTTATGTCCGCGAACGTGCCCGAATTGCTGGATGCCTGGCGGATGGTCGCAGCACGAAGGTGCTTCGACGGTCAGGTAGAACTGGCAGAAATGACCCGCCTGCAAGGCCTTGTTGCCGATACCGAGGGAAAGTGCACCTTTGCGCTTGAATTCGGCCACGACGACATCCTGCGGGTATCCTATGTGGATCTGACCATCGATACCGAGCTGCCGCTGATCTGTCAGCGCAGCCTGCAGCGCTTCCTGCTGCCGGTGTCGGTCAAGCAGCGGCTCGGCCTGATCCGCAACGAAGACGAAGAGTCCTCGCTGCCGGAAGAGTACGAGGCGATGCTGGTGCCCGAAGACGGCAGCCTGCGTCCGCTGGATCTGGTCGAGGACGAACTGGTCCTGGCCGTGCCGGTGGTGCCGCTGTCGCCCGAGGGTGAAGCGGTAGACCGGGACTGGGCACCGACCGAAGAAGAACAGAGCAAGGCCAATCCGTTCGCGGCATTGGCGGCGCTGAAGAAACAATAGCAGCCGGATTGTCGTCGGCGGCTGCGGCGAAAGCGAAGACTGTGCTGGGCGCTGGCGTCCTGCGCGACGATACGACGAAGCAAAAACGAACCGAGTTTGGAGCAATCCCATGGCTGTGCAGAAATCCCGTGTTACCCCGTCCCGCCGCGGCCAGCGCCGTTCGCATGACGCCCTGAGCGCCAAGCAGCTGTCCACCGACCCGACCACCGGCGAAGTGCATCTGCGTCACCACATCACTGCTGACGGTTTCTACCGCGGCAAGAAGGTGATCACGACCAAGTCGAACTCGGCCGTCGAAGAAGATTGATCTGTGTGAGGGCCGCTGCCCGGTCGGGCAGCGGCCTTTACCCTTTCTTCCGTTACAGGAAATGCAATGAGCAAGCGGATCTACTCGAGGATCGCGGGCACTGGTAGTTACTTGCCCGAAAAAGTGTTGACCAACCAGGATCTGGAGAAAATGGTCGACACCAGCGATGAGTGGATCCAGACGCGCACCGGTATCCGTGAGCGGCACATCGCCGCCGAAACGGAAACCACCAGCGACCTCGGCTACCACGCCGCGGTACGTGCGCTGGAAGCGGCCGGTATCGACGCTTCCCAGCTCGACATGATCGTGGTGGGTACCACTACCCCCGATCTGATCTTCCCGTCCACCGCGTGCCTGATCCAGGCCAAGCTCGGTGCGAGCGGCTGCCCTGCCTTCGACGTCAACGCCGCCTGTTCGGGCTTCGTGTTCGCGCTGGGCGTGGCCGACAAATTCATTCGTTCCGGTGATGCCCGCCACGTGCTGGTCATCGGTGCGGAAACCCTCACCCGTATCGTCGACTGGAACGACCGCACCACCTGCGTGCTGTTTGGCGATGGCGCGGGCGCGGTGGTGCTCAAGGCCGACGAAGACACCGGCATCCTGAGCACCCACCTGCATTCGGATGGCAGCAAGAAAGAACTGCTGTGGAACCCGGTGGGCGTCTCGGCCGGTTTCGGCGAAGGCGAGCAGGCCCGCGGCGCGATCCTGATGAAGGGCAACGACGTGTTCAAGTACGCCGTCAAGGCGCTGGACTCGGTCGTGGACGAAACCCTCGACGCCAACGGCCTGACCAAGGCCGACCTGGACTGGTTGATCCCGCACCAGGCCAACCTGCGCATCATCGAAGCCACCGCCAAGCGGCTGGACATGTCCATGGACCAGGTCGTGGTCACCGTGGACAAGCACGGCAACACCTCCTCCGCGTCGGTGCCGATGGCGCTGGACGTGGCGGTGCGCTCGGGCAAGGTCCAGCGCGGCCAGCTGCTGCTGCTGGAAGCCTTCGGTGGCGGCTTCACCTGGGGTTCGGCGCTGCTGCGTTATTAATACGTTAATCGGTTCACACGAAACGGCCCCGATGGGGCCGTTTTGCATTTCTGGAGGTGTGTCATGGTCGAACCCATCGTCATCGAGGGCCAGCGCGCCTGGCTGAAGCAGTACGGCGAGAGCAGCCGCGCGGTCGCGCTGGGCCTGCTCAATTTCGTGGCCAACCGCTTCCAGCTGGACGCCCTGCGCCCACCGCCGCACCGCGGCGGCGACGCCGCCCGTGAAACCGAAGCGCGGCGCCTGGCCGAACTGCAGGCCCAAGGCGTGAACGTGCCGCACGTGATCGGCAGCGGCCACGCTTCGCTGGTGCTGGGCGACAACGGCAGCTCCTTCAACACCTGCCTGCGCCAGGCCGACGATGCCGGCCGCGACGCGCTGGTGTCGGCCGCCATGCAGGCCATCGTGGCCGCCCACGCCAAGGGCGCCTATTTCGGCCAGCCGCTGCCGCGCAACCTGACCTGGGACGGCCAGGCCATCGGCTTCATCGATTTCGAGGAAGACCCGCTGGAAGTGATGGACCTGGCCCAGGCCCAGGCCCGCGACTGGCTGATGTTCGGCTATGGCGTGGCCAAGTACTACGAACACCGCCCCGAGCAGCTGCAGGCGCTGATGGCCGCGGCCATGGACGGCGAAGACGCCCCGGTGCTGGCGCATGCGCACGCGGTGTCCGGCCGGCTGCAGCGGTTGGCCCGCTACAGCATGAAGATGGGGCGTTCGGCGCGCGCGCTGGCGCACGCCATCGTGATCGTGCACGGGGCCACCACGCTGGGCATGTTGATGTTGGTGGCGATCTGCTTTGATTTCTTCAGCGATGGCGATCTGGACATTCTGCAGCTGTTCGTTTGACCCCCTCAATACGCGCCAGTACAGACGAAGCGCGGTATTCCCCCTTATCATTCGCCGTTCGTTTTTTGCAGGCGGAACTCCGCGTGACCGATTCCAATCTCGCTTTCGTGTTCCCCGGCCAGGGCTCGCAGTCGCTGGGCATGCTGGCTGAACTGGCTGAACTGCACCCGCAGGTGCGTGAAGCGTTCACCGAAGCCTCCGATGGCGCCGGCGTGGACCTGTGGGCGCTGTCGCAGGGCGGCCCGGAAGAGATGCTCAACCGCACCGAGTACACCCAGCCGGCCCTGTTGGCCGCCAGCATCGGCGTGTGGCGCGCATGGCAGGCGGTGGGCGGTGCCCAGCCGGCCGTGCTGGCCGGGCACAGCCTGGGCGAGTACACCGCCCTGGTGGCCGGCGGCGCGCTGACCCTGCGTGACGGTGCCCACCTGGTGCGCCTGCGTGGCCAGTTCATGCAGGACGCCGCCCCGACCGGCGTGGGCGCCATGGCCGCCGTGCTCGGCGCCGAAGACGCCCTCGTCAAGGAAGTCTGTGAACAGGCCTCCGGCAGCCAGGTGGTGGTGCCCGCCAACTACAACTCGCCCGGCCAGATCGTCATTGGCGGCGATGCCGCCGCCGTCGACCGCGCCTTGGCGCTGCTGGCCGAAAAGGGCGTGCGCAAGGCCGTGAAGCTGGCCGTCAGCGTGCCTTCGCACACCCCGCTCATGCGCGAAGCCGCCAACCGCCTGGCCGAAACCATGGCCGGCCTGGACTGGCGCGTGCCGACCCTGCCGGTGGTGCAGAACGTGGATGCCCGCGTGCACGACGGCATCGATGCCATCCGCACCGCCCTGGTCCAGCAGCTGTACCTGCCGGTGCAGTGGACCGGCTGCGTCGAAGCCCTGGCTGCGCGCGGCGTGACCCGCGTGGCCGAATGCGGCCCCGGCAAGGTGCTCAGTGGATTGATCAAGCGCATCGACAAGAACCTGGATGCGCGCACACTGTCCACGCCCGCCGACTTCGAGACGGCCCGCGAGACCTGGGCCGCCTGATGACTTTCGACCGCGTTCGCCACGTGCCAGCCCCCGGGCCGGTGCTGCGGACCGGTCCCGTTCGAGGAAACTGAGCATGAGCAAGCCCCTTCAGGGTGAAATCGCACTGGTGACCGGCGCCAGCCGTGGCATCGGCGCGGCGATCGCCGATGCACTGGCCGCGCAGGGCGCGACCGTCATCGGTACCGCCACCACCGATTCCGGTGCCGCTGCCATCGGCGAGCGCCTGGCTGCCGCAGGCGGCCACGGCCGCGCGCTGAACGTGACCGACCCGGCCGCGCTCGAGGCCGTGCTGGACGGCATTGCCAAGGAATTCGGTGCCATCACCATCCTGGTCAACAACGCCGGCATCACCCGCGACAACCTGCTGCTGCGCATGAAGGACGAGGACTGGCAGGCCATCCTCGACACCAACCTGACCAGCGTCTACCGCACCTCCAAGGCCGTCATCCGCGGCATGATGAAGGCGCGCAAGGGCCGCATCATCAACATCGCCTCGGTGATCGGCGTGACCGGCAATGCCGGCCAGGCCAATTACGCCGCGGCCAAGGCCGGCATCATCGCCTTCTCCAAGTCGCTGGCCAAGGAAATCGGCTCGCGTGGCATCACCGTCAACGTGGTGGCGCCGGGCTTCATCGATACCGACATGACCAAGGCGTTGCCGGAAGAACAGCGCACCGGCCTGGTCAAGACCATCGCCCTGGAACGCCTGGGCGAGCCTTCCGACATCGCCAATGCGGTGGCGTTCCTGGCCGGTCCCTCGGCCAGCTACATCACCGGCGAAACCCTCCATGTGAACGGCGGCATGTACATGCCGTAAGCATGTGGTGCAGGGACTGCGCCGCAAGTGGTTGATCCAAATGGAGTTTTGCAGCCATGCAAGGCCCCTGCGGTTTCCACTACACTATCCCACGGCCATCGCCATTTGATGGCGTCACTTTTTGAACCACTACTCCATCTGGAGCGATATCCAATGAGCACCATCGAAGAACGCGTCAAGAAAATCGTCGTCGAACAGCTTGGCGTCAAGGAAGAAGAAGTTGTCACCACCGCATCGTTCGTCGATGACCTGGGTGCCGACTCGCTGGACACCGTTGAACTGGTGATGGCGCTGGAAGAAGAATTCGAGTGCGAGATCCCGGACGAAGAAGCCGAGAAGATCAGCACCGTCCAGGCTGCGATCGACTACGTCAAGGCTCACGTCAAGGCGTGATGTCGGGCGGCTTGCGCGCGGTAGTGGTGCTTACCGCCACCGCGTGCAGCAAACCCATGGGGCCGCGCTTGCGGCCCTGTGCTTTTGAGCGTTACACCGCGTCAACCCCGCATTACCCGGGTCAGGAGAATCTGCAATGAAGCGTCGCGTCGTCGTTACCGGCATGGGCATGGTCTCGCCGTTGGGCAATGATCTGGCCACCAGTTGGAAGGGCATCACCGAAGGCCGTTCCGGCATCGGCCCGCTGACCAACGTTTCGCAGGCTTACCTGGACCGTTTCACCACCAAGATTGCAGGTGAGGTCAGGGACTTCGACATCACCGCCGACAACGAACAGTTCGGCAAGTTCCGGGTCAGTGGCAAGGATGCCAAGAAGATGGACCCGTTCATCCATTACGGCCTCGGTGCCGCCTTCATGGCCTTGAACGATTCGGGCCTGGAGATCACCGACGGCAATGCCGAACGCATCGGCGCCATCGTTGGCGCGGGCATCGGCGGCCTGCTGGGCATCGAGGAACAGACCATCGAGTTCCACGAGGGCAAGAAGATCTCGCCCTTCTACGTGCCCAAGACCATCATCAACATGCTGCCCGGGCAGCTGAGCATCATCACCGGTTTGAAGGGCCCGTCGTTCTCGGCGGTGTCGGCCTGCGCCACCTCCAACCATTCCATCGGCACCGCCATGCGCATGATCCAGTACGGCGATGCGGACGTGATGGTGGTGGGCGGTGCCGAGCGTGGCTCCTCGCCGACCGCGCTGGGCGGCTTCTGCGCCATGAAGGCCATGAGCACCCGCAACGACGCCCCGGCCGAAGCTTCGCGCCCGTGGGACAAGGAGCGCGACGGCTTCGTGCTCGGCGACGGTGCCGGCATCCTGATCCTGGAAGAGTACGAACACGCCAAGGCACGTGGCGCGCGCATCTACGCTGAGCTTGCCGGTTTCGGCGCCAGCTCCGACGCGTACCACATGACTGCCCCGAGCGAGAACGGCGAAGGCGCCGCCCGCTGCATGACCATGGCCCTCAAGGATGCCGGCGTGACCCCGGACCAGGTGGGCTACCTCAACGCGCACGGCACCTCCACGCCGCTGGGCGACCTGGGCGAAACCATGGCCATGAAGACCGCCTTCGGCGACCACGCCTACAAGATGATGGTCAGCTCCACCAAGTCGATGACCGGCCACCTGCTCGGCGCTGCCGGCGGCGTGGAGGCCATCTTCTCGGTGCTGGCGCTGCGCGACAACATCATTCCGCCCACCATCAACCTGCACGAAGCGGGCGAGGGCTGCGACCTGGATTACGTGCCCAACACCGCACGTGAGGCCAAGGTGGATGTGGTGATGTCCAACGGCTTCGGCTTCGGCGGCACCAACGGCACGCTGGTGTTCAAGCGCGTCTGATCGCGCCTTCCAACGCCACCGCACCGGGCCGCCATCTTGGCGGCCTTGGTGTATCTGGCCCCCGCACTTACTTTGGTTGCCCTGCCATGTTCCAGACCCGCCTGCTGCCCGACACCACCGACCTGCTTGCGCTTCAGCGGCTGGCGCCGGAGCGTTACCCGCTGCTGATGGAATCCACCGCCTCGGGCACCGCGCAGGGCCGCTGGGACCTGCTGCTGATGGGCAACGGTGAATCGCTGGCGCTTCAGGCCGATGGCGTGGTGCGCGACCACGACGGTGCCGCGCATGCCGGCAGCTTCCTCGACGTGCTCGACGCGCACTGGCAGTCCCTGCGTTTGCCGCGCGAAGAAACCGGGCTGCCGTTCCGGGGTGGCTGGGCGCTGATGCTCGACTACGAACTGGCTGGCCAGATCGAAACCGTGCTCAGCCTGCCGGAGCGCGCCGACGGCCTGCCCAGTGCACTTGCGCTGCGCTGCCCGGCCGCCGTGCTGCACGACCGCGTGCTGGGCCAGTTCCACGCCGTGTGCGAAACCGACCACGCCGCCCAGCTCGACACCCTGCTGCAGGACCTGGACGCCACCGCCACGCTGCCGCCGCTGCCGCAGTGGCAGCCCCCGGCGCAGATGGAAGAGGACGCGCCCACGCGCTTCACCGACGGCGTGGGCAAGGTCATCGACTACCTGCGTGCCGGCGATGTGTTCCAGGTGAACCTGTCGCGGCGCTGGATCGCGCACTTCGATGCGGCGCTGTCACCGCAGGCGCTGTACGCGCAGCTGCGCGTGGCCAACCCGGCACCGTTCGCCGGCCTGTTCATCGCGCAGGGCAGGGCAGTGGTGAGCTCCTCACCGGAGCGCCTGGTTTCGGTGCATGGCGACGACGTGCAGACCCGCCCGATTGCCGGCACCCGCCCGCGTTTCGCCGGCGACGACGATGCCGAGCGCATCCGCGAGCTGGTCGGCCACCCCAAGGAGCGCGCCGAACACGTGATGCTGATCGACCTGGAGCGCAACGACCTGGGCCGCATCTGCACTGCCGGCAGCGTGGAAGTGGACGAGCTGATGAGCGTGGAAAGCTACGCCCACGTGCACCACATCGTGAGCAACGTGCGTGGCCGCCTGCGCCCGGGCGTGAGCCCCGGCCAGGTGATCGCCGCCACCTTCCCCGGCGGCACCATTACCGGCTGCCCCAAGGTGCGTTGCATGCAGATCATCGCCGAGCTGGAACAGACCGCCCGCGGCGCCTACACCGGCGCGTTCGGCTGGCTGAACCGCGACGGCGACCTGGACCTGAACATCCTCATCCGCACCGCCGAAGTGGCCGGCACCCACGCCGCGTTCCGCACCGGCGCCGGCATCGTCGTCGATTCGGATCCGGCCAGGGAACTGGATGAAACCCGCGCCAAGGCCCGCGGCCTGATGCGCGCGCTCGGCCGCCAGGAATGAGCAAGGTATGCTGTAGGGCGAACCCGTAGGGACACGCCATGCGTGTCCACGCTGAAACGATAAACCCGTAGAGCCACGCCCTGCGTGGCTGCACTACCCACCGAGGAATGCATGGCAGGCGTAAAACGAGGTTGTCTCACCGTCCTGGCGGTACTGCTGCTCGGCGCACTGCTGCTGGCCGCCGCCGGCGCATGGTTCTGGCACAGCCAGAGCGGCTTCGCCGACACCGCCATCAGCCCCGACCAGCCCAGCGTGGTCATCGCCCCGGGCGACGGCCTGCAGACCGTCGTACGCAAACTGCGCGATGCCGGCGTGGATGAAGGCAACGACACCCAGTGGCAGCTGCTCGCGCGCCAGCTGGACGCCGCGGGCAAGCTCAAGGTCGGCGAATACGCGCTGGACGCCAAGCTCACCCCGCGCGAACTGCTCACCCGCATGCGCCAGGGCCGCACCCTGCAGCACCGCGTCACCATCGTCGAAGGCTGGAACATCCGCCAGCTGCGTGCCGCGCTCAAGCGCGCCGATCCGCTGATCCACAAGACCGACGAACTGGACGATGCCGCGCTGATGAAGGCGCTCGGCTTCCCCGGCCAGCACCCGGAAGGCCGCTTCCTGCCCGAGACCTACGTCTACCAGCGCGGCGATACCGACTTGGACGTGCTCAAGCGCGCCCACGCCGCCATGGAAAAGGAACTGGCTGCCGCCTGGGAAAGCCGCGCCGACGACCTGCCGCTGAATTCGCCGTATGAGCTGCTGATCCTGGCTTCCATCATCGAAAAAGAAACCGCGCTGCCCAGCGAGCGCCCGCAGATTGCCGGCGTGTTCATGCGCCGCCTGAAGATGGGCATGCGCCTGCAGACCGACCCCACCGTGATCTACGGCATCGGCAGCAGCTACGACGGCAACATCCGCAAGCGCGACCTCACCACCGATACGCCGTACAACACCTACACCCGCGCCGGGCTCACCCCCACGCCGATCGCCATGCCGGGCCGCGATGCCCTGCAGGCTGCTGCACGCCCGGCCGCCGGCGATGCGCTGTACTTCGTGGCCGTGGGCGATGGCAGCGGCGCGCACGTGTTCTCGGCCAACTACACCGACCACAACGCCGCCGTGGCGCGTTACCTGCAGCAGCTGCGCCAGCAGCGCGCCCAGCCGCAGGCGGCCCCGCAATGAGCCCCGCACTGCGCCGCCACCCGCGGTTCATCAGCCTGGAAGGCGGCGAGGGCGCCGGCAAGACCACCGCCCTCAACGCCATCCGCGCCGCCCTGCAGGCACACGGCCACGAGGTGGTGCTGACCCGCGAACCCGGCGGCACCCCGCTGGCCGAACGCATCCGCGCGCTGGTGCTGACCCCGGATGCGGAGATCGCCGCCGAACCGCTCAGCGCCGAAGCCGAGCTGCTGCTGGTATTCGCCGCCCGTGCCCAGCACGTGCGCCAGGTGATCGAACCGGCCCTGCGCCGGGGCTGCTACGTGCTCAGCGACCGCTTCACCGATTCCAGCTACGCCTACCAGGGTGGTGGCCGTGGCCTGGAGCCGGCGTGGATTGCCGAGCTGGAACGCCGCGCCGTGGGCCTGCTGCCCGGCCTGACCCTGCTGCTGGATGTGGACGTGGCCGTGGGCCGCGCCCGCGCCAACGGCCGCGACCTGTGGCCAGACCGCATCGAAAGCGAGCAGGACGATTTCTTCCAGCGCGTGCGCGCGGTGTTCCGCGAGCGCGCCAGCCAGGACCCCACCCGGTTCCGCCTGATCGACGCCAGCCAGGACCAGGCCGGCGTGGCCGCCCAGGTCGTGGATGCCATCAACGCATACCTCACCAAGGAGGGCGGCAATGGCTGAGTTTTCCCCCTGGCAGCAGCGTGCCTATGACCAGACCATCGCCGCGCTCGACGCTGGCCGGCTGGGCCATGGCCTGCTGATCTGCGGCCCGGCCGGGCTGGGCAAGCGCGAGGTAGCGCTGCGCATGGCCACCCACGTGCTGACCCGGGGCGAGCCGGCCGCGGCCCAGCGCGCCACCCAGCTGATCGCCGCCGGCACCCACCCGGACCTGCAGTTGGTGTCGTTCATTCCGAACAAATCCGGCGACAAGCTGCGCACCGAGATCGTCATCGAGCAGGTGCGCGAGATCTCCCAGAAGCTCTCGCTCACCCCGCAGTACGGCATCGCCCAGGTGGTGGTGGTGGACCCGGCCGACGCCATCAACCGTGCCGCCTGCAACGCCCTGCTCAAGACCCTGGAAGAGCCGCAGCCCGGCCGCTACCTGTGGCTGATCAGCAGCGACCCGGCGCGCCTGCCGGCCACCGTGCGCAGCCGCTGCCAGCGCCTGGAATTCAAACTGCCGCCGCGCGAGGAAAGCCTGGCGTGGCTGCAGGCCCAGGGCCACAGCGAAGCGAGCGCCCGCGAAGCGCTGGATGCCGCCCGGGGCCACCCCGGCCTGGCCGACGACTGGCTGCGCAACGACGGCCTGGCCCTGCGCCGGCAGGTCGCCAGCGACCTGGAAGCGCTGGTGGCCGGGCGCGCGGGCGCGC